>JBCBPQ010000024.1:0-50031 GCA_039820645.1 Cyanobacteria bacterium J06633_8
AAGTCGGCACAAATAAACCAAGCTACATTACAGAATGTAAATTACCCTCAAACCCTTATTCCTATTGCAAGACAGCCTATTGCCTATTGCCTTATCCCAATTACTATTTTCAACGCCAACCTACTTAACTGCTAACTGCTAACTGAATTACGCCCCAACTTCCATTAGTCAACCAGTTAGGATCGGATTTTGCAATTGTATCAATTGTTAATGGTGGAATACCCGCTGCTACTTCGGATTTCAAAGTACGGAGAGCTAAGGTTGGTACGGGTAAATAACACACTATATCCATAAAATTGGTGCTGTAATCCCAATGTCTATCTCCTAACAAGCGTCGATAATTAGCATCTCCTTTAACTATAAGCAAACTCGAATTGCTTAATTCGTTTCTTTGAGATTCTGGTATTTCCCAAAAGGGTAAAGGAGATGTCCAAAAATAGTCTTCACTTAAAATTAACTGTCCCGAAGTAATATAATTTTGTAAGCGACTAGCAAAGTTTTTTACTTCTAAACTCGAACAAGTGCTAAGAAAATCAATTGTATGATGCACATCTTTAATCATTGCATCAGAAACAAAAGTAGGGTGGGGTTTCAAATGCAGTTTGACTGTATCGACTAAACCACTATTTAATAGAAAATCTAACAAACATAAATCACAAACTAATTCAAATCCGGCATTATCTGCAACTAAATCAACTTGATTTTGTTTATTTGAGGTTTTGTTTGCTAATAAATCTATAACTTTTTCTGAATCATCTACTAATATATGAGCTTGCTGACTTTCTATATTAAAATTACTGCGATCGCTGTCTTCTATTGCCGACCATAAACTTAAGTCTACACGATTTCCCCACAGCGAAAAATATAGTAGTCCAATCAAACTATTTTCTGTAGAATTGGGTTGAGACAACCAAATAGAAGCTTGCTTGCACAAAGCAACTATCGAATCGAGAGATTTTTCTAAACCTTGAGACTTTTGTAATTTAAACGGATCTATATATTGATATTCTCCAGGAGTAAAATAATTTGTGATGTTCAGAATTAGACGATAAAAATAAGTTTCAGCTACAAACCAAGGAATATCAACCCAACGTTGTTCTTGATAAGATTGTAAATAATGCTGCCATGCAATAAAATCTACACCAGTATCATCAACAAGGGGCAATAAATTACCTGATGATAAATCATTTGCTAATTTTTCCAGACTTTGGTTAATTTCATCTGAAAAATCATTTTCTTCAATGACTCGTCGAGCAATATTAGGCATTCTATTTATTACCGTATGTTCGGTAAAACCACCATCTACAGATGCAACCAATGATGGTGGAATATCTAATTTAGGAGCCGAATATTTAGAATGCATATTTATCAAGAAGTACTATAATTTCTGTAGGGATACTCACAGGACTTTATAATAAATCATAATCATGGACAAAGACTTAATAATTTTTATACTGAGTGTTACCTTACTAATTACTTATTTGATTTTCTCCGCACTTACAGAGATGGGAACTAAATTACCTTGGAAAAAATAGGTTAAAGGTTAAAAGTTAAAGGTTAAAGTTTGGAATTGCTCACTGTTAACTGCTCACTGCTCACTGTTAACTGTTAACTGTTAACTGTCATGGTACTGCTCACTGATAACTATTATTCCTTGAACCACGAATTACAATACGCTCACCTTGAACATTTATGCTTTCAAGTTTGATGGGTAATTTTTTAAGCTCTTGAGAAAGAAGTTGATTAATACTATCTTCAGGGATACCTATATTTTGCGAAACTTCAGCAATCGGAAAGCTAAAATAACCTAGAGAAACACGAGTTGTGTCATCAAAGCGGAATTCTTGGTTACTAATGCTGGGTTTTCCTTCAATACCGATATAAATAGGTTTTTCTTTTCCGGGTAAACGCTCCAATAATTGGATAATTTTCGTTTTTTTTCTTCCAGATAAATCTTGTACGGGGATAGATGAAGTTTCAACAACAGCACCTATAGAGATTTTCCCATTTTTAATTTTTGTATTTGTACCTTTAATTGCGGTGGCAAATTTCCTTGTATTATCTTTTTTTTCTATTGAAGAAATAATTAATGAGTTAACTTCTTCTGCATCAAGCTCTACTTCTCCTGTGGTTTTAGCTGTCAAATTATCTGAAACTTTACGCAATACTTCTTCAGCATTTGCTGTTTTAACTTGCTCCGTAGAAGAAATGACTTTTTCTTTTGCAGAAGATTGAATGTACCATTCGGGTAACTGCATTGCTTGTTGCCAAGCTAAAAATGTCGCAATACCCGCACAACCAGAAATCAAGCCAAATATCAGTAAAAGTCGCTTGTACATGATTGAGAAAAAATAAAAGATAAATTAGAGCGTTATTTTGTTACTACTTATACTTCAAAGTTGTTTCCATAAAATGAGAAGATTCTTCATTTTATTTTTTTCTGTTACGTTAAATTTTGCACCAATTTCAGAAACCCGGTTTCTAGTTATAAAAGCATGATTATCTCGTTGTCAAATCACAAAAAAACCGGGTTTCTCTGTGTTAAATGAGAATAGTGCAAGATATCAGTTACGACTGCTATTAAGAATATAACAAAAAACCCCAGTCGGGGGACTGGGGTTAATTGAGAAACTAAATTATTTTTTTCACTCATGATCCTGAGAATCAGCTTCGTCATATTGCAAAGTAGTTTCAAATGCCATACGCTGCTCGGCATTACGTAATAAATAACCATTAAGCATTGCAGAAGCTAAAAGTTTTCCTAAACTTTCACGATTGGTAGTTACCATAACATTGAAATCCTCCCCAGGTAAACCACCCAACATACCGGAAATAGTACGTTCAATTGCTTCCATAACTCCTGAAGAAGCAGGTTTAGAAAGTTGACCTATTGTTTCTGGACTCAAAGATTTAATGTATTCTAACAAAGAATTAGCGCCTGCTGTTTCATTATCGAAAAATTCTGGATTGCGCTGGTCTATATTATTCACGGTATTTTATGTGTGAGCTTTTTTCAACTTACATAAATAAATGTAACAGCTTTTTCATCCAAAGACAGTCAGTTAAACCGTACTAAAAAATGGGGGTTTCTTCTACTCGCGGGGGAAAGGGAAAACGGTTAACAGTTAACAGTTAACAGTTAGCAAGTAGCAAGTTAGGAATGTCCAATGCCCCAATTCCCAATTCTTAACTTTTTATCTTTTTCTTCAATACTTCCAAAAGTCTATCTACATTTTTGTCAGGGGGTTTTCCGTTTGCCATACATAGCGTAACAGCGATTGAATTTCATCCATCAGCGTTAAGAAAGCTGGGTCTAGATGCCCTACAGGGGCGGTGTTCATTGCTTTAACTACGTCGGGATGAGCATTTGATGGACCGGGTTCGAGAAGCAAACGGTTAGGTATATTTAAGGGTGATAGCTGTAATTTTTGGTTGTTTTTTGCGGGGAGTGTTTGGGTCATGATGGTAGATACAACTGGTTTGATAGGAAGTCCAGGATTATAGATATATATTTTAAACTTAATCGTCCGCAGCCTAATACTTCAGCAAACCTAAATTGCTGGTTAAGGCAAGGGAGGGGGTTAATAATTGTTCGTAGTTGCGCTTTAGCGCCAAATATTTGGCGCTAAAGCGCAACTACAAACATGCGATCAAATATTAGAAGAGTGGAGCTTTATGAATTTAGCCCTACCCTTAAAGGGCAAGAGCTAATATAAAAAAACGCTTAATTACAAACCAACACCAGTCAATTTTTTCTGCTATTCTCCAACAACTTGATAAAGCTTCATCTCAAATTTTTCCATACAAGCTGACCAATCAAATTCTAAAATTGAAGGACGAGCATTTGCACTCATTTGCTCTTTTAATTGAGGGTTTTCAATAATTTGAATGATTTTTTCGGCGAAATCTTCGGGATTGTTGGGTTCTGCTAAAAAGCCGTTACTACCTGGCGTAACTTGCTCTGCTGTAGAAGGCGCGATCGCAGCAACTACGGGGGTACCGGAGGCTAAAGCTTCGTTGTTTGTGGTACAGAAGTTTTCGGTGATTGAAGGGTTAACAAATAAATCCGCACGAGCAAACCAACCTAAAAGTTCTTCCCCATGAGATTCACCCCAAACTGTTACGCCGGAACCAAATTGTTGAGCGCGCTGCTTGATTTCTGCTTCTATGGGACCACTACCAACAATCACTAAGTGAACGTCTTTTATTTTATCGGCAACTATCGGATATATATCCAAAAGTTGATTGACATTTTTTTCTGCTGTAATACGCCCTACAAATAATAAAGTTGGTCTATTATCGTTAGGAATTGGATTAAAGGTAATGTTTTCAGGATTGAATTTTTTACAGTCAACGCCTTGGTAGGGAAAATATTCGCTACGCTGACATTTCATTGCTTGATATTTAGCAAGTTGTTCTTTTGAAGAAAATAAACTCAGGTCATATGATTCGCTAAATTGCTTAATTAGCTTGGGAAGAAACGGACGAATTAAACTAAATAATTGATTACCTAAGTAATATTGAATATAGGCAACTATATCGGTATGGAATAAAGATATTGCTGGAGTACCTGTCTTTTTGGCATATTCAACTGCGATAGGACGACCATAACCTTGTAAAAACAGCGAATATAATCCCCTCATTTGTGCTGCTTCTTCTACTAAAATGATATCGGGATTAAAATCTGCTAATAATTTCGTATCGCTCCAATGCCGATAGCTTAATGGTTGGGGAAGAGATTTATAAAATATTAATGGGTTTGTCGGAAATGCATAGGAAGTAAAGTTTGGATATTGGTGTAATTCATCCAATCCTGCCATCGGACGTTTACCAACACTGGTTGGATACTGATTGTTGATTTGGGGGTGAATCAGAAATACTTTGTGTCCTTGTTGCAAAAACCATCTAACTCGTTGATGTACTGCAACAGAAACCCCAGTTAAAAATGGAGCGTATAATCCTGTAGCGATTGCAAGGCGAAGGGGTTGCTTTAACATGATTTAATAGAATTGAAGAGAGCTTGACTTAGTTGTTTCTCGTTCTAAAGAGAAATCCTATCGTCAACTTGTTGATTGTCTGACTGATAAGGTTGATATTGAGTTAGCTGAATATTAAAGGGCTTTTTTATACGGTAGATAATGTTACGCCAAGATACTTTTGATATCCACATTGATGATACTAAAGCAAATCCATAAAGCCAATGTGTTAAAGGAATTCCTATTAGAGTTTTCATTAATGTTGTTAATGATAATTTTGGCATTAACCACCGATAGCTTATGACCTTTCTCACTGCTATTTCTACGGTAATTGTTATTAGCAGTAATGCGAATATATAGAGACTGTAGTAAGTCAGTAAAAGTCCGGAAATTTGCCAATTACCTAAAAAACAATTCAGCAACATTAACACAAATATTACGCTTGGCAACAAAATAGAAAATATTGCTTCCATTACTACCAACCACCATTGGGGGTGATATAGCCTAGAAATCAGTAGTTGACGTTTTATCCAGTTATTTAAGCTTGGTACAGTAGATTCTTCGCGATTCAGAATTAATAAAGAAGGCACGAATTTCACTTGTAAATCATGCTCGGCGAGGATAGCTTTCAACATGGTATCTTCGCTTAGAGCCACTGCCCATTTTTCAAGTATTTGGGTTTCGTGAATCACTTGAGTTTTAATCGCTAAACTACCTCCCCAACAGATACCGTATAAATACATCTGTATTACTGCCGATATATTCCATATGTACCTGATTAAAGTTCCCAAATACCTGCCTTTGGATATATACCAGCGATTACCTGTAGTTGCTCCAATTTTCGCGTGCATTAAAGGCGAGACTAATTCGCGTAACCAAGTTGGATGAACTACTGCATCTGCATCTACTAAAGCAACTACTTTATGGGAGCTATCTAACTCAGAGACAGCTTGTATTAAAGAACTGCATTTTAAGCTACAAACAGTACTAGCTATTTTTAAGGGGCTAATTTGAACATTTGTAGCATTAGATTCAGCAACAGTATCGTTAGCGACTTGCCATGCTGGATCTTCCTGACTATCAACTATAATTTTTAATTCATATTGTGGATAGTCTTGCTCTAGTAAAGCCCTGATACAGTTGGGGAGAAAAGGATCTGTCCCTCGCAAGCATAAAATTACTGCTGTTTTAGGAAGTTGGCACTCAGACAGGGAATTAACTTTATTTTTATAAAGATAAATAATAAAGATAAGCACTAAACCTATCTGGATAAACAGCCAACCAAGCAAAGTTTGCAGCAGTGCGTAAGCCCAAAATTTCATTGTTAGAAACCTTTACATAATTAAGATAAGTCAGTAAGGTTTTAGATTTTAAAGACACTGCCTACTTTTGCTGTTTGTTCTCACTAAATCTAAAATCTAAAATTAACCGTTGCCATTGTTGCGGTATTTGCAAACTAAAACAAAGATTCATCGATTGTAATTTTATTGAAGTCGATATTCTGGAATAAGTTATTGCCTTCTGTATAAGCAGGAGGTAAATACTTGTAAAATTTTAACGTTTTCATCTCGGAAATATTTTTTGCAAAAGATGAAGTATAGGATTCATCCTGTTTAAAAATCAAATTTTTGTTAATATCGTCAAAAGACTGGTTTTTAAATTGACGATGAACAATAATAATTTTCTTACTTTCTTGAGATGTTTGTTGCGTTAAACGGTGAATAGTGACAGAAATTCCCGTAAATAATGGAACATATAGCCCCATAAAAATCGCCAGACTTAAAGCTTTTTTGTCCATAATTTAGGTGTAATTTAAGGGTCTAGAGAATATTTCATTACAATCTCAATAGTTTGATTTTGTGTTAATGAAAAACTTGCTTTTTCAAATTTAGGAATTCCCGTTTTTATTGATACAGTGGGGTTATTAGAAATACCAAATCCTTCTTCAGGAATACCAAGAAAATCTCGATCCAGTTTATTGTTATTATTTTGGTCATCAATTACCGCAATAGCATAAGTTCCTTTTTTCAATCCTGTAAATTTTTGCTTAAGGGAATTACCAGTAATTTTGATACATTGGCTTTTGCTTTCAACCCTATTACCTAAAGGAAATCCACGTTCATTTTCATAAATTCTCAAACAAATTTGACCTGTTTGATTTTTGATACCTTTTATTGCAACAGTCAGATTTGCCGAATCTTCTGCTCCATTAGCTTTTACACCCAATCCAAAGCTGAAGAAAGAAGAAAGCAACAAGCAATAAATTAATTTTTTTTTCATTTACCTACTTATTGATTATTAATTGTTACCCATTACCCAATTACCAATTATCAATTATCAATTACCAATTATCAATTAACAACTATCAATTAACAACTATCAATTAACAACTATCAATTAACAACTATCAATTACCAATTACCATAATTAGTTTTGATTTTTAAGCCATTCTTTGATGCGAGCCATTCCTTCATCTAAAGAAATAGTTGGTTGATAGCCTAATATTCGACGTGCCTTTTCAATTGAAAAAAGATAAGGACGACTCATAAAATCTACAGCTTCAGGATATATATCCGGTTGCTTACGTAGAAGTTTTTGTCCTTGACAGCGCAATTTCAAAAATACTCTAATTTCTTCTTTTCCTAAAGAAGAAGGGGCTGGACAATCCGCTGCTTCTGCTAAACGAGTAAAAAATTCTTGCGGGGAAGTTTCTTTGCCATCGGTGATATTGAATATTTCACCATGTTGTTCTTTTTCTATAGCTAGAAAAATGGCATCAATTAAATTATCAACATATAGATGATTGATGACCTTTCCTTCATTTGTATAAGCAAATAATTTTTGCTGCATAAATGATATTGGTCTCACCGTCCAAGGAATAGAACCCGGTCCGTAAACATCTCCTGCACGGATGATAATAATACCGAAATCTCGGGCACTATTTAGTTGCTGTAGAGCTTTTTCTGCTTCTATTTTCGTTTGACAATAAGGATTTTTCTCTTTTACAAGTATTTCTTTTTCTGTAACATTGTCGGGATAATCAAAACCATAAACCGAAGCAGTAGAAAGATGCACAAAATGCTTTACACCCGCATTACGAGCAGCTTTACCGATATTTATAGTTCCATCAATATTTACACGAGCAAATTCTTTTATGGAACCTCCTTCTTTTGCAACTTCTTCAGTATGTATAACTATATCTACATCTTGACAAGCTCGTTGAGTTATATATGAATCTGTTACACTACCGCTAATAATTTCAATACCTAATTTCTCAGCATTTCGAGCTAATTCTACATCTTTTTCCAGTCCACGGACTTTTAAGCCTTTAGCTATAGCTATTTCGGCTGCACGTAGTCCAATAAATCCACCAATTCCTGAAATCAGTAAAGTTTTATCTGCCATGTTCATGTTTTTACCACTTATACGCTTGTTTGATATATTTGAAAGTACGGAATAGAGAATGGTTAATAAGTAACAAGTAACAAGTAACAAGTAACAAGTAATAAGTAATAGGTAATAGGTACTAATATAAAAGTTACGAGCAACTATCAACTAACAACTAACAACTATCAACTAACAACTAACAACTATCAACTATCAACTAACAACTAACAACTATCAACTATCAACTATCAAATATCAACTATCAACTATCAACTAACTCTAAAAAATATCTGCTGGGTCTGCCGAACGCAGTTGATTTATGGTTAATGCACCAGATGTCATACACATTAAAGCTGTTGCTATTAAGACTATTAATGCATTGTTGAAGCTCATATTTATAGGTAGTTTCGTTGCTTTCATTGCGAATTCGTATAAATATTTTGAGATAATCCAACCTGGAATATAACCAAGCACTGCTAGAATGAAAGCCTGTTTGAAAACTACTCTTAATAAATAATTATTGGCATAACCTATGGCTTTTAAAGTGGCGTATGCTACTAATTGACTAGCAATATTGCTAAATAGTATTTGATAAACAATAACTATACCAACAACAGAACCCATTGTTAGCATCAGATTTAAAATAAAACCGATTGGTGTTCTATTCGCCCAATATTCTTTCTCAAAAGTAACAAATTCTTCGTAGGTAAATATTAGAACATCTTCAGGTAAATGCTCCCGTAATTTTCGAGTAATTTTGTTAGCATTTACTCCTGGACTAAGGGTTATTGCTCCTACATCTATTTTGTCTGTAGCCCTAGCATTCTGAAATATTCGTAGAAATGTTGTATCGCTAACAATTAAATTACCATCCACTCCGAAGGAAGGACCTAAACTAAATAATCCACCGACTCTAAGTCTTAATCCTGCTAGTGAATCAAATGGAAATATTTCAATACTTGGTTGAGTATTTCCCTGCTCAAATCTCAGAGCAACATCTCCAAATTCTGGTCGAGAATTTTGATCGAATAAAACTACGTTAGATACTTTGAGCTTATCTATATTTTCCTGAATTCCAGGTAAATTAATTACGGGTTTGCTAGGTTCAAAACCCATTACGTATATGGAGTATTTTTCGCCAGTGTCGGGATTCTTAAATTTAGCAAATCCTAAATATATTGGAGTAACCGACTCTACACTTTCAAACCCTAAAGCTTGATATAAACGAGTTCGAGAAAAGCTTTGGGTAGCAGTTAAGGCTTTATATTGCGAACTTACTAAAAATAAATCTCCTTGTAAACTTCGGTGTACTTGAGTTGCGCTGCTGTAAAGAGCATCTTGAAATCCAAGTTGCATAAACATTAGTATCACAATGAAAGCGATACCAGCTACAGCTACTAAAGAACGAAATTTGTTTCGGATTAGCTGTAACCATGCTAAAGGGGTTTTTGAAGCCATGATTGCTAAGTATTAAAATCAGGATGAATGAAATATATAGCGCCGGAAGGATGAAGGATGAAGGTAGTTTCTAATAGTGAGATTCCGCAGACAAAAATGATAACTACTGTTCCTGGTTCGATTACTATCTACTCGGAGGCAGTATGCCAATTATTCATTACCAAATATCAATTTTTCAATTCATCCTTCTACTTTCATTCTTGCTTAAATTTGAATGGCGACATCTACCTGTAGATTTGTTAAACCCATAATTAATCTATTATCTTCTAATTCTTCGATACGAATTTTTACCTCCACAATTCTTCTGTCAGTATCTGCTCCTGGATTTATATTCAGAATTTTTTGTCTATCGACTAGTAATCCGATTTCGCTTACGGTTCCTTTTATTTCCCGAGATAATGCGCTACTGGTAATTTTTGCTTTTTGACCTAAACGTACTTTCTGGATATCCGTCTGATAAACTTCTGCTACCACATACATCTGATTAGTTTTACCTATTTCCACCAATCCCTCAGTGGTAATCATTTCTCCCGGTTTGGCATTAACTTTTAATACTGTGCCGGTAATGGGAGATTTGAGAATAGTTAATTCTTGTTCTGCTTTAGCTTGCTCTACAGATGATTTAGCACTTTTAACTTCAGCTTGGGCTAGCTGCACATCCTGGGGACGAATTTCTTTGATGCTGTTTAATTTAGCTTTTGCTTCTCTGATTTGGTCTTGTAAAGTATTAACGCTACGATCTAAATTTGCCCGGGCTTCATTGAGTTGCTGCTGTAAAGTTTTAAGAAGCAAACTTTTACTATCTGCTATAGAAGCGGAAACTGCTCCTTGTTGGTATAACTTTTGATAGCGATTGTATTCGGTTTGAGCATTGTCTAATTCTGCTTGTAACCTGGCGATTGTTGCATTTCCTGTGGCAACCTCTCCCTGAAACTGAGATTGTAACCGAGCAATACTTGCTTGTTGAGCATCAATATCGCCTCTTTTTGCCCCAGCTTCTATCTGGGCTAATTTGGCTTGAGCAACTCTGACTCCATCCAAAGCTTGTTGTATGTTGACTGTAGCCCGCATGTAACCATCGAGTAGTGCTACTACTTGTCCAGTTTTTACTTTGCTTCCTTGAGTGACAAATAATTTTTCTACCCGCGAACCATTAACGGAATTAGGGGGTGATAATTTAATTACCATTCCTTCAGGTTCAATACGCCCCAAAGCTGTAATTGCGACTCTGGCAGGAGACGTATTTACAGGTGTAGGTGATTTACTTTGAATGTTGGGACGAAATCGTAAGTAGCTGTATAAACTAATAAGTGCTGTAGCTAAAGCAATGGAAGTTGCTAAAATTAATCGCCACCTGGGTGAGGCTTTTTCAAGAAACTCCCTTTCCTTATCTGCTGACATATTTTGATTCCAATTGTGAAGAGACAAGTTTCTTATAACTTTAATGAAGGTAACTTTTACTTAAGAAAGCCGATTTACCGACGTACTCCTAAAAAATTGGGCGGGTTTTTAATAAAGCCTCCGGTTTTAACAGTGAGGTATCGCCTGTTCTGGGTCTTCGACACAGAACAGGAAACCCGCCCAATTTTTTTATAGACTCACATCTTGCACCACTGCGAGAAACCCGGTTTCTTTACAATTTCACAACGAGATATTCATGCTTTCACAAATAGAAACCGGGTTTCTTTGAGCGAAATTGAGCAAGGTGCAAGATATGTGTAGAGGAATTGTGACTCTGCCCGAAAACCGTTCTTAAATATAAAGACGGGTTTACGCAAAGACAGCAGATAGTTATGTGCTGAAAATTTTTCTAATTACTAATATCGTGTAGTCAAAAATTAATGGTTTACTGGCGTTTCGATTTCCTAATTTTTATTCTATATTATTAATAAGGTATTGTTGTAGGAAATAGCAGTAACGCTCTTCACAAAAACTAAACTTTTATTCCAGCAATTAGCGGTGGAAAGCGCTTAAGCAATAGCTCAAAAAACTTGCTTTTAAGTATGTCAAATAAGTTCTATATTGTCAACCTACTTTTAGGAAGATTTTTTCACTGAAACACACATATATCTGATTGCAAATAGTAGGCTATGAATAATTAAATTATAGGTGTAGCGCTTCATGGAAGGGAAATTTTAATATAGAAGGCAAAAGACTTTTATAGCAGTACATACCAAAATATATCCGCTTCAATTCTACATTGTTACTAACGACGGCTAATCGCAAAATTAAATAACGATATATATTTTTTTTATGGCATTTCGGTTGCAATTAATACATTCTGTAATTTTCATTATTTAAGTTTGTTTACCTAGGGAGCAAATTCCTGTTAGCTAACGTCCCTAACCTTCAAACAGAGGAATGGTGAACTTGAAAAATCTAAATTATGAAGATTATTTTTAGCTATGATATTTTTGCTATCAAGTAGATTGATTTAAGGCAATATAGGAGGAATAATTTCATAATGTTTGGGCTTTAACTTTTATATTGATGATTGTAGAGATTAGTTTGATATCAAGCTATTATCATTTTTATGACATAACATTACTTGGTTAAATTTTCAAGGCATACAAAAGTCAATCAAATATCAGTCGGTATATGGTTATTAAAGAAAAGTAATTATGTCTGGAATATCTAAAGTATCGATAGAAAAAATTAAATACGGTAACAATCGTCGTCCAATCAACGATGAAAAAGTCGAGCAGTTAAAAAAATCTATTGAGTTAAATGGTTTGCTCAATCCGATAACGGTAGACAATGATTTTAACTTGATTGCTGGATTGCATCGTTTAACAGCCTGCAAGCTGCTGGGCTTTAAACAGATTGAATGTAATATAGTTACTTACGATTCCAACGAAAATGCAAGATTGGCAGAAATCGACGAAAATTTGATTCGTAACGAACTAGAACCCCTTGAAAGAGGCAAACTAGTACTCGAACGAGAAAAAATCTTAATTAAATTAGGAAAAAGAGCGAAAGCTGGAGACAATCAATATACTCTCAGAGCTTCAGAAAATGGTGGTGAAATAATTTCACCACCTCCCAAAACCACCCAAGAGTTAGCAAAACAAGCTGGTTATAGTGAACGTAGCTGGCAGCATGATAAACAAATTGCCAGAGATATAGCTCCCAAAATCCAGAAAATAATTCAAAAAACTCCAATAGCGGACAAAAAAACCACTTTACTCAATATTGCTAGAGCCGGTAGAAAAGAACGAATATTGGCAGAAAAAGCTTTAAAAGCTTATGAAATAGCTAAAAATAAAGGCAATAAAGAGGAAGCTGAAAGAGAAGCTAAAATAGCAGCAAAATTACGCGCTCAACAAGAAGAATTACAGCTACAAGCCTTTCATAGCGCGATGGCGCAGCATGAAGCGAAGTCCGGAATTAAGAAGGAACAACAAAGAGTGAAACAGCCAAAAATTCTCAATTCGTTGATTTTTAACCAAGAGTCGCTGGCAAAAATTGGTGATAAATGGACTTTAGGCAATCGTCATCTTGTATATTACGGGGATACTGCCCAAAGAAATTTTATTCAACTGCTACCTTCAAATGCTGCTCTAGCAATTAGCTATGCCGCGCCCACAGCAAACACCGATTTTTATGGTACATGGAACCACGATTATTTGGTGGATGAAGCTAAGGTTGTTGCTGTATTGCGTTCGGAAAACAATATTTATCAGTTTTGCAGCAACACCCGGATGACTTTTCAGTATGAATTGTTATTGGGCAAAATATATGTAGGCATTTTTTCGCGAGAAGTAATAGTAAAACCAGAGATGCCAGTCAATTTAGACAATGTTGAAGGAATAATCCAGTATTTAATCAATATGTTTACGGTTCAAAATAATTATGTCATAGCGCCGTTTATGGGTAATGGTGAAATTTTAATGACTTGCGAAAAAATGCGCCGAGTTTGTTTCATCGGTGACGAAAATCTGGATGTCATTCGTAACGGAGTATCCCGTTGGAGAAAATGGACGGATAAACAACCCGAAAAAATTGCTCGTTCTGATTATTTGTATTTTTGAAAATTGGTAATTGGCAATTGGGCATTGGGCATTGGGCATTGGGCATTGGGAATTGGTAACTCGTAACTCGTAACTCGCTACTTACTACTTGCTACTTGTTAACTGTTTCCCAATCTTCAAGAAGGCACATTTTATATTTATCTAAATGCTCGCAGCTAACTATATAGTTATTTAGGTTAGTTCCAATAAACCTTATCTAAATATCCGCAAGTATCTCCATTAGCAATTTTTTTGTGTAAGCAATTAGAAAATCTTAAAATAACCAACAGTAACTATTTTTATGAATGTAAATTGATATGTTTAGGGTTGATATATTAACTTGATTTTTAACCATTGACGATTACTGATGCTTTTTTTGATTATCATGTTCCCTTGAATTAATACCATGTAAAAATAAACTATTTTAAATCAAATATCAAAACTACCGATATTCCTTTACAACAACCTTACAGCTACTTCACAATCAAGAAAAACTTATATTATCTAGGGTTTTTGGCAAAAAACCCTTAGAGATATGAAGTTGTGAATGATACTATGGCTGAATATTTTTGATCCAATTAACAGTTGAAAAAATCTAGAATTCTTTCCGAATTGCCCGAAACCTTATCATCCGCTTTGTTTAAGCTGTGCTACTGTTGGAATTAATTCTAATAATTAAGAACAAATAGGTAATTAGATATTTAATGATTAGTTTATTAGTAATGAATAACTAACAATTGAAATCAATCTAATTACGATATTTGTGATACTTGAAACTGTTTATCAATTAATTTGATAAATTCAAACTGAAAAAAAGGTGTATAGGAGTAAATAATTTATCATTTTTTTTTTCAAATTTTTGATGGTGTGGTTTTGTAACTAACTTGTCAAACATTATTGTTTACAGTTCATAAAATTATCTTCCAAGGCATTTTAATTAGCTATGGCATTTATTAAAATACAGAACGTTGTCATTAATACGGATTACATAGCCGTAGTAAGGTTTAATAATCAAACCGGCTCCGAGAAAAAGAGCGTTTCTGTTTTAGTAGCTACTCCCAAACCAACCCCTTTTGAATGGGAAACAGTGTCTTCAAATAACCGTCAAGAAGAATGGATGGAATTTACTGGTCTTGCTGCAAAGGCATTAGAAGATTATTTTTCTAGCTTCAATAATGTAATTGACCTTCTACCCCAATGTCACGAAATAAGTTTGATTTAGTTGTTTATTCTACCGTAGGATAGACGAAAAATTAAGATAAAATATTGGAAAGTAGAAGTAGGGGAAAATATCTAAACATTTTTAAAACAAGAAATTAATCGGGGTTGCATTTCTCCTGACATTTTAGTTAGGAAAAAGTATTTATAATTTACTTATCCAAGTTTATTATCCAATTAATTAATTCGTTGCCAGACTTTTCCGTTTAATTGGGCAGCTATGCTATCTAAAAAAGAACTTACGCAACGGCACATTTTGATTATAGGGTGCCTGACGCTATTAAAAAAAATGAGCGCATTAATTAAGCTTTTAGCGTCACGCACCAACGAGTAAATGTGATAAGAAGGTAAGTCCTGTAAAGAAGAAAGATAGTTATAGCTGAATTTTATAGTCGCTACAGTTTTGATGCAATCGCTTTTTGGAAGCAACAATACTAAATTTATTTTATGTCATATGTCGGCTCAATCCATCGATAAGGCATTGGCGCAATTGGAACAACAAATTAACAATTGCGAAAAAGCTGTGAAGAGGTTTATTAAGGTCAAAGGAAAAATGTCCTCAAAAGATTCCATCTCAATGAACAAAGTTAACACACAATTGCAACATAATCCTATAGCCATTATTGGAATGGCATCAATTTTTCCCGAAGCTCGGAATATACAAGAATACTGGCAGAATATAGTTGATAAAATAGATTGTATAACGGATATTCCCGAAACTCATTGGAGTGTAGAAGATTATTACGATAGCAATCCTAGAACTAAAGAAGATAAAACTTATTGTAATAAGGGTGGATTTATTCCGTCCATTGATTTTAACCCAATGGAATTTGGTATACCCCCGAATATTTTAGAAGTTACGGATGTTTCGCAACTATTAAGTTTGGTAGTTGCCAAGGAAGCAATGGAAGATGCTGGATACCATGAAAAGCGGGAATTCAATCGCGATAATGTTGGTGTTGTCTTGGGCTCTGCGGCTTTGAAGTTAGGGGTACCGCTTAGTTCGAGGTTGCAGTATCCCATATGGAAAAAAGCTTTAAAAAGTAGCGGTTTATCTGACGAAGATACAGACAAAATTATTAAAAAAATTCAAAGTGCTTACGTTCAGTGGGATGAAAATGCATTCCCCGGAATGTTGTCAAATGTAATTTCTGGACGTATTGCCAACCGCTTGAATTTAGGAGGGCTTAACTGCACGGTGGATGCAGCTTGTGCTAGTTCTCTGGCTGCTTTAAAAATGGCTATTGCTGAATTGGTGGAGCATCGCAGCGATATGATGCTGACTGGAGGAATTGATACTGATAATTCGATTTCAGCATATATCAGCTTTAGTAAAACACCTGCGGTTTCTCCAGGAGATAAAGTTAAACCTTTTGATGCTAAATCTGACGGCATGATGTTGGGTGAAGGTTTGGGAATGATAGTTCTCAAGCGTTTATCGGATGCAGAAAGAGATAAGGATAAAATCTATGCAGTCATCAAGGGAATAGGTACTTCTAGCGACGGCAGATTTAAGAGTATTTACGCACCCCGGAAAGAAGGACAGGTCAAGGCTTTGCAACGGGCTTATGAAGATGCTGGATTTGACCCCGCGACAGTAGGTTTAGTAGAAGCCCACGGTACGGGAACTATGGCTGGTGACCCCACGGAGTTTGCATCTTTGCGAGAATACTTCAGCGATGAAAATTTTAAGAGACAGCATATTGCTTTGGGTAGCGTTAAATCGCAAATTGGACACACTAAAGCTGCTGCTGGTGCCGCTAGCTTGATAAAAACAGCTTTGGCACTACATCACAAAGTTTTACCGCCTACCATCAACGTGACTCAGCCCAACCCCAAACTGAATATCAAGCATTCTCCTTTTTACTTGAATGCGGAAACTCGTCCGTGGATTTCTCCTAGTGGAGAAGCCCCCAGACGCGCCGGTGTAAGCTCTTTTGGTTTCGGTGGAACTAATTATCACGTAGTTTTAGAAGAATATAACAGCGAACACAATAGTGCATACCGCTTGCATAAGTCACCCACCCAGGTGATTCTGTTTGAAGACAGCCCCGCTCAATTACTGCAAACCTGCACGACTACTTTAGAAAAGTTACAATCCGATGCAGGCAGTAACCATTATGCTGAATTAGTAGAAGCCAGCAAATTTAAAGAAATTCCCCAATCTTCAGCTAGAATCGGGTTTGTTGCGTCTTCTTTAACAGAAGCTTGTAAAAGGCTGAAAGTAACCATCGACTTGCTGAAAAATAAACCATCAGCAACTGAATGGGAGCATCCCAGCGGAATTCATTACCGTTCCGAAGGAATGAATTTGCAGGGGAAAGTAGTTGCTTTATTCTCGGGGCAGGGTTCGCAATATTTAAATATGGGTAAGGAAGTATTAATGAACTTCCCCCTATTGCGACAGCTTTACGGTTACATGGATAGTTTGTTGCTGAAAGACAACTTGCAACCCCTTTCGGAAATCGTCTTTCCCCATCCAGTATTCGGGGAAAACGAGAAAAATGCTCAAATTGCTGCCTTACAGCGTACAGAATACGCCCAGCCAGCCATCGGCATGTTGAGCGCGGGATATTACAAAGTGTTGCAAAAAGCTGGATTCAAGCCTGATTTTGTGGCAGGGCATAGCTTCGGAGAACTAACAGCGCTGTGGGCTAGCGAAGCATTGAGTGACGCGGATTATTGCGCTTTAGTTAAAGCTAGAGGGCAAGCAATGGCGGCACCTGAAGATCCAAACTACGATACCGGTGCAATGTTGGCGGTAAAAGAAGACTTGGGTAAAATCGAGGCATTACTCAAAAACTATCCCGAAGTCAAGATTGCCAACTTGAACTCACCCCGTCAAGTCGTTTTAGCTGGCCCCACACCAGAAATTCATCAACTGCAACAAATTCTCCACGACTCCGGACATGCTGCCGTAGTGCTACCAGTAGCCGCTGCCTTCCACACTCCTTTGATAGCCTTCGCTCAAAAATCCTTCGCGATCGCAACTAAAAGTGTTACTTTCAAATCCCCCAAAATCCCTGTTTACACTAACGTTACAGGAAAACGGCATTCGGCAGATCCTAGCATTGTGCAAAAAACCCTCGAATCACAACTATCTAATTCTGTATTATTCAAACAGGAAATCGAAAACATCTATGCAGAAGGTGGTTATTGCTTCGTTGAATTTGGTCCGAGAAAAATTCTCACAAACTTAGTCAAAGATATATTAGGCGATCGCCCCCACATGGCAATTGCTTTAAACTCAAGTCCTAGAAAGGATAGCGACTACTGTTTAAGAGAAGCTGTAATTCAGTTACGAGTTGCGGGAATAACCTTAAAAAATCTCGATCCCTATCAAGTGGTAAAACCTCTTCTACCTGCTGAAACTAAAAAAGGCTTAAACGTAAAATTAAATGGTAGTAATTATGTCTCGGAGAAAACAAAGCAGAGATGGGAAAAGGCTCTTTCCGAACAGCATCAAGTAGAGATGTCTGTTCCTCAAAAAGTAGAAACTGTTTCTCATGGGAATAAGGTAAGCCAATCTACTCCAGCAGTTCCCCCAGTTAAGGCAAGTGGTGCAAATAGTTCAGTGAAAAGTTCAGTGAATACCTCTATGAAGGTTAAACAAACAGCAGCACAAGCAGAGAATATACAAAAATCTCTTACTTCTTCTTCCAATTCCCATAACAATAACCGAAACGGACATAATAAAGCAGTAGTAATAAAGGAGCAGGAGATAAAGCAACCAACAAATAAAATAGAAAATCCTACCCCCTCAGTTCCCTTTACCTCCTCTGGGCAGTCAATATCTAAATTAAATATGCATATGCAACCCTTATCTAACGAGCCTAAATCTAACCAACCATTATCTAATCAACCTATAAATTACGAACAAGTTTTAGAAAGCTTGGAATACGTATTAACTCAATTTGGACAAAATCAAAGCGAGAATTTGCAAGTTCACGCTCAATACCTCAACCATCAAGTGGAATATATTAAAACATTTTTCCAACTGATGCAGCAGCAAAATTCCTTGTTTGCTAAGACTGAATCCGGCGAAACACTCAAGCCAAAAATTATTGAAAGCTTGGAACGCGGTATGGTTCAGTTCCACAGCCATCAAGGCGATACTCTGCGAGTTCACCAACAGTATCTACAACACCAAGTAGAATACACTAAAAACTTCTTCCAACACATACAGCAAGAATACGAACAGGCACTAAGCGGAGGAACTAAAGGTATTCTTGAGCAAGAAGTGAAAACAAGCTTGACACTACCCGTCAGCAATCAAGTTTCACAGCCAACTTTAGAAAATATCGTTACTGACAAAATTGCTTTCAATGGTAATAATGCCGTAAAAGAAGCAAAACCAGAAGTTAAACCAGAACCCGTAGCAGTTACCACAAACAAAGCTTCACAACCTAAAGTCGAAAATACCATCACAGAAGAAATACCAACCAATGGTAATACTTCAAAAGTTGAAAATTCTATAGTTGAAAACGATGGCGAATTAAAACCAGAATCTACTGCTTCCGCCATCTCCCCAACCGTAGACTTATCAGATTTAGATACAAACCTCCTAGCTATCACCAGTGAAAAAACGGGTTATCCTGTAGAAATGCTAGAGATGGATATGGATATGGAAGCTGATTTAGGAATCGATTCCATCAAGCGAGTAGAAATCATGGGTGCATTGCAGGAAATGTATCCTGATTTACCGAAGTCTGATAATGTAGAAGAACTCAGCGAACTGCGTACTATAGGTCAAATAGTTGAGTATTTGCAATCTCTTTCTTCTAATTCTTCTAATTCTGCTAACACCACAGCTTCTAACACCACAACTATAGAAGCCAAAGCTCCTGAAGTGGAAGTTAGTCAACCTACACAACAAGAAGTTGATAAAGTTCCTACATCAGAAACAGCAATAGAAATTCCAGAATTAGAAACTATCCCAACTGAGACATTAGCAGATAATACAGCTAGCATTGATACTAGTAACCTCGGTCAAACCATGTTAGAAATAACCAGCGAAAAGACGGGTTATCCTGTCGAAATGCTGGAAATGGATATGGATATGGAAGCCGATTTAGGTATTGATTCTATCAAACGAGTGGAAATCATGGGTGCATTACAAGAAGCATACCCGGATTTACCCAAACCCGATAATCTAGAAGAAATCAGCGAACTAAGAACAATCGGACAAATAGTTGAATATCTCCAGACATTATCTGGAGGTAAAAAAAAAAAGC
Source organism: Cyanobacteria bacterium J06633_8 (assembly GCA_039820645.1). Taxonomy (GTDB): domain Bacteria; phylum Cyanobacteriota; class Cyanobacteriia; order Cyanobacteriales; family Nostocaceae; genus Rivularia. The sequence continues at coordinate 20,284 of JBCBPQ010000024.1, forward strand.
TACAGTCTGACACCAGCCAGCCATTAAATGAAATCGGTGGGGTTGCAAGACATCCGGCTAAATTGCAATTCCTTCCCGAACCAGATTTCTTAGAATTTGCATTACCGGAGGGAAACATCGTCTTAATTACTGATGATGGTTCCCCCACTACTTCCGAATTAGCCGTGGGATTAACTCAAAGCGGTTTAAAAGTCGTAGTATTAAGCTTTCCCCAATCAATAATTCCCGCAGCTTCGGTATTACCGAGCAATATCAAAAATATAATTTTAGAAGATACAACCGAGAAGCATTTACAGCAACAGCTAACAGCAATTACCGCTAATTGCGGTTCCATAGGTGCTTTTATCCATATTCATCCAATATTTAATACTGGTGCTAAGGGTGTGCAATATCCCGAAGCAGAAAAGGCAATAGTCAAACAAGTTTTCTTTATTGCTAAGCATCTGAAAAAATCTCTTAATGCAGCAGCAGAAAACGGACATGGCTGCTTTTATACAGTAGCTCGACTCGATGGTGCTTTTGGATTAGAACATAAAACTAATTTTAGCGCCATCGCTGGTGGATTATTCGGACTTACCAAAACACTTACCTGGGAATGGGGCAATGTCTTTTGTAGAGCAATTGATATACACCCAGAAATTAACACCCACAACTGCGTCAAGTACATCCAAGCCGAATTACACGATCCCAACCGTTTAATAACCGAAGTTGGTTACGGTAATCAAGGAAGAACAACTATTACAGTGAACAGTGAACAGTGAACAGTGAACAGTTAACAGTTAACAGTTAACAGTGAACAGTAATCAGTTAATCAGTTAACAGTGAACAGTAATCAGTTAATCAGTTAATCAGTTAATCAGTTACCAGGTAACACTTAATAATGATGATGGGGAATGAAGTAATGGAAATAATTTTATTTCCTCACCTCCTTGTTTCCCCATCCCCAATGCCCAATGTCCAATGCCCAATTACCAATTAAAGCAGTAGAGACGTAGCAATAAAGCCACGTCTCTACAGGAACTAGGAGTTGGGGGGTTGGGAATTGGGAATGAAAGGAGTTCTCATGAGTTGAATCAGATAGATATTTAAAACTACCTCGAACTCCTTGGAACTCCCTCTTCAAAGTTAGGAGTTTTGAATTACAAATTAATATACCATGTCTGGAAATCAAAAAGCTAATTATATTGGTCGTGTTGTTGACGGTGGCAAACAAGCCCCTATTAGAGCCGCAAAGGTCATATTTGATGATAATGATGGTAATTCCGTAGTTTCTTATAGCGATATTGAAGGAATATATCGATTTTCAGCTAATCCCGATCGCAACGGAGTTCTTGAAGGACAAATAAGCGTAGAAGCAAACGGTTACCAAACTTACAAATCTAATATTAATTTACCAGCAGGCAAGAAAGACTTTGGTGATATTACCCTGCTTCAAGGCAGTGCTAGTAAAACTCCCACACAAGATGTAGAACATACATCTAACACATCTGACACAGCTGATACATCTAAGAAATCTAACACAGATGATACATCTGATACATCTAAGAAATCTGAGACATCTAACACATCTGATACATCTAGCACATCTAACACATCTGATAAACCCAATAATAATAACAGTAACAGTACGAATAGTAGCGATACTGACCAGTTAATGCCGATATTGATAGCCTTAATGGTAACTTTTTTCACTTTTACTACATTCGCTATCGTATCTGCTATCAGAAAAGAACGTTTCAACGATAGACGGAATAATTTTATTAATTTTCATGAATTACCGATTAAGCGGGTTAAAGGTCAAAGCTTAGAGGTTAAAGGTTAAAGGTTAAAGGTTAAAGGTTAGAGGTGAATAATTTACATATTCTACCTCTGGTGCTTCCAACTTTCTTTTCTCACCAGAATGCACCACTGCGAGAAACCCGGTTTCTTTAGGATTTCACAAGAAGATATTCATGCTTTCACAAATAGAAACCGGGTTTCTTTGAGCGAAATTGAGGAAGGTGCAAGATATGTTTTTTTTTACAAATAATCATTTAGAGAATCCATGACTACAACTTCAATTCGTCCGGAATCGGTTTTTCTTGTTAGTGGCGGTGCCAAAGGGATTACTGCCAAATGCGTAATTGAGTTAGCAAAACAATATCCATCTAAGTTTATTTTATTAGGTCGTTCGGAACTTTTAGAATCCGAACCTTTATTTGTGAAAGATTGCTTTGACGAAGCAGCTTTAAAAAAACTTATTATGGAAGATTTGCTCCGGCGGGGAGAAAAACCTACTCCCGTACAGGTGAAAAAGATTTATAATCGAATTATTTCTAATAGAGAAATCAAAGAAACTTTGGAAATAATTAAACAGGCTGGAGGTGATGCTCGCTATATAAGTGTTGATGTCACAAATACTGATGATTTACAGCAAAAAATAGCCGCTGTTACAGAAAGTATGGGTGAAATAACTGGTATTATTCATGGTGCAGGTAATTTAGCTGATAAGTTAATCGAAAAAAAGACGGAAGAAGATTTGGAAAAAGTTTACAGTGCCAAAATTAAAGGTTTAGAAAATCTACTTGGCTGTGTTAATCTTTCTCAATTAGAACATTTAGTTTTATATTCTTCGGTTGCCGGTTTTTATGGCAATATTGGTCAATCAGATTACGCTTTGTCTAACGAAATTCTCAATAAATCGGCTCACCTGCTTAAACAACAGTATCCTCAATGTCATATAGTCGCTATCAATTGGGGTGGCTGGGATAGCGGCATGGTTACACCGGAATTAAAAAAGGAATTTGCTCGTAGGGGTATTGAAATTATTCCAGTAGAAGCGGGAGCAAAAATGTTAGTCAACGAACTTAATGATTCTTTCAGGGATTCTACACAAGTTGTAATTGGTAGTCCGATTTCTCCACCACCACCACCATTAAATTCTCAGTTAAAAAGTTATCGCATTCGTAGAAGATTAACGGAAGCTGCGAATCCTTTTTTGCAAGACCATATAGTCGGTGGAAAGCCAGTTTTACCTGCAACTTGTGGAACGCAATGGATGATAAATGCTTGCGAACAACTTTATCCTGGATATAGGTTTTATTACTACAATAATTTTAAAGTTCTTAAGGGAGTACCTTTTGATGAAAAACTATCAGAAGAGTATATCCTAGATATAGAAGAAATTGCTAAGCACGAGCATCAAGAAATAGTTTTTAAAGCGAAAATATGGAGTAGGAATAAAAACGGAAAACTTAACTATCATTTCAGTATTGATGATATTCATTTGTTACCTAAACATACTGAAAGTCAGATTTACGAAAAACTGAATCTGACAGAAGATAATATCATTTCTATTACCGGTAATGATTTTTATCAAGAAAATCCATCAATATTTCCTTTATTTCATGGAGATTCTTTCAAAGGGCTGACAAAAGTAATAAATATTAGTCCCGAAAAAATTACTACTGAATGCGTTTGGAACGAAATTAGTAGGAAACAACAAGGACAATTTCCTGTTGTTTGGGTAAATCCTTACTCTGTTGATTTAAGTACTCATCCTTTATGGGTTTGGCTACAGCACTATCATCAAGAAATTTGTTTGCCAGCAGAAATTAAGAAACACGAACAATTTGCTGCAACTCCAAGCAATCAACCTTTTTACGTTTCTTGCGAAGTAACTCATAAAACTTCTACTAGTGTTGCAGCAGATTTTACAATACACGATAAACAAGGCAAAATTTATTCCCGCTTACTCGGTGGTAAAGGAATCATTATTCCTACTAAGTCTTTGAAAAAGTAAAAATTGGGGATTGGGCATGGGGCATGGGGCATGGGGCATGGGGCATTGGTAATTGGTAATTGGTAATGGCAATCTCCCCCTCTCCCCCTCTCCCCCCTCGCTGTATTAATTGATAATCCACACCCTGCGGGTGAACAACTGATAACTGTCATGGTACTGCTCACTGTTAACTGAATAAAAGTATGGAAAAAATCGCGATAATTGGGTTTTCATGCCTATTCCCAGATGCTAAAAATGCTGAAGAATTTTGGCATAATTTAATCGAGCAAAAAGATTCAACTTCTGAACTGAGTATTGATGAAATTGGTATAGAACCAACTATATTTTACGATCCAGTCAAAGGAAAGCCAGATAAAGTTTACTCCCTACAAGGGGGATTTGTACGTAATTTTAAGTTTGATGCATCGGGATACAACCTTCCCTCTTCATTGCTACAAAATCTAGATGACACCTTTAAATGGTCGCTTTATGCTGCGAAGCAAGCATTACAAAATAGTGGTTACTTGGAAAACAAGTCTGTTCTTTCCAAATGCGGAGTACTGTTGGGCACACTCTCGCTACCTACGAAATCATCAAATCAATTATTTGAACCGCTCTATCAACAGGTGTTAAATCCTGCAATTAGGCAGCTTTTGCAGCAAGAAGATTTTGAAGTCGCAAGTTTACCGTCTGCTGAAGAGACTTCTTTTTACAATGCTATGATATCGGGTTTACCTGCCGCTATCATTTCTCAAGCTTTATCTTTGTCTCATATCCATTTTTGTCTGGATGCTGCTTGCTCGTCACCTTTATATGCTGCGAGATTAGCCTCTCACTATCTATGGAGTCATAAAGCTGACTTGATGTTAGCTGGTGGTATTAGTTGTGCCGATCCTATATTTATCAGGATGCTGTTCTCTGGTATTCAAGGCTACCCTGAAAATAATGATATTAGTCGCCCTCTAGATAAATCTTCACGGGGATTAATTACCTCCGAAGGTGTAGGAATGGTTGTTCTCAAACGTTATGGCGATGCTGTTAGAGATGGCGATCGCATTTATGCTTCGATAACGGGGAACGGACTTTCTAATGATGGCAGGGGTAAACATTTACTCAGCCCCAATCCAAAAGGACAAACTTTAGCTTTTGAAAGGGCTTATTTAGAAGCTGATATCAACCCAAAAGCTATTGACTATATTGAGTGTCATGCAACTGGAACTTTGTTAGGAGATAGTACCGAATTTAACTCTGTCGAAACTTTCTTTGGTAAATATCAAGCAACTCCTTTTACAGGTTCGGTAAAATCTAATATCGGACATTTACTTACCGGTGCTGCTAGCGCTAGTTTAATTAAAGTACTCCTAAGCATGACTAAGGGTATTATTCCTACAACTATTAATATTACAAATCCCATCGGTTCGGAAGAAAACGTAATTTCACCGAATAGAATTGTCACAAGTCCTACTAATTGGCATTCAAAAAGTGGTTCTATAAAACGCGCCGCAGTTAGCGCTTTTGGTTTGGGTGGAACCAACGGGCATCTAATTTTAGAACAAAATAAAAACATCATACCTGAAGAATCAAGCCAACCCTTGAAAATGGCTAAAATGGCGATTGTCGGCATGGATGTGTTTTTTGGTGATTGTGATGGGTTAGATGCTTTTGAGAGAAGTATTTACGAAGGAAAACAACATTTTATTCCCCTACCTGCTCGCAGATGGCATGGTGTAGAAAATCAAACAGAGCTACTGCAAAAGTATAATTTACCGGATTCAAAAGTACCAAACGGAGCTTATATCAGCGAATTTGAAATTGATACTGTATCTAGTAAAATTCCCCCTAACGAGTTAGAAAATCTCAACAAGCAACAACTATTGATGCTTAAAGTTGCAGAACGGGCTTTAAAAGATGCAGGGGTTAAAGAAGGCGATAACGTCGCAGTTTTAATCGCCACAGAAGCCGAGTTTTCCGTTCATCAACTCCAGCAAAGATGGAATTTATCTTGGGAAATAAAAGAAGGATTAAATGCTAGCGCAATTTCCCTATCATCTGATAAAGTTAATAAGTTAGAAACAATAGTTAAAGATGGGATTCATCCCCAACCTGCCGATAGCAGCGAATTTGTTAGCTACATTACCAATATTATGGCGAGTCGCATTTCCTCGCTGTGGAATTTTACTGCTCCCGTCTTAACTATTTCCGCTGGCGAAAATTCCACATTTAAAGTTTTAGAAGTAGCGCAAAATTTATTAACTACTGGGGAAGCAGATGCCGTATTAGTGGGTGCAGTGGATTTAGCTGGCGGCATGGAAAATGTTTTATTAAGAAATGAATTATCGACAGTTAATACAGGTGTAAATACTCTATCATATGACCATAAAGCTAACGGATGGCTGGTTGGTGAAGGTGCGGGTGCAATAGTTTTAAAGCGACATCAAGTAGCAAAACAGGATTCGGAGTGCATTTACGCGGTAATCGATGCAGTTAGTTTCACACAGAAAAATGCTTCCAAAAGTGATTTGCAAAGTCGTTTGGGAAATGCAGATGCTCACACCGTTAGTTCTGCCTGTCAAAAAGCTTTTGAGACAGCAGAACTTAAACCTTCAGATATATCTTATTTGGAAGTTTTTGGTAGCGGTATTTCTCAAGAAGATGAAGCAGAAATTGACGGATTACTTCGGGCTTATCCAAGCGGTGCAAACAAATTAACCTGCGCCATAGGCAGCGTTAAAGCTAATATTGGTCACACCTATGTTGCATCGGGAATTGCAAGTTTAATTAAAACTGCTTTGTGTCTTTATTATAGATATCTTCCTGCGACTCCAAAATGGACTGGTGTGAAGGATATTAAAAAATGGGAAAACAGTCCTTTCTATGTTGTTCCGGAATCGAGACCTTGGTTTCTTAATCCAGACACCGATAAAAGAACGGCAGCTATTAATAGCATGGGTATAGATGGTACTTACGCTCATTTAATAATATCTGAAGAACCAAATAAACAAGACCGCAGCAGCAGATTTTTACAGCAAATGTCTCTGCATTTGTTTCCTATTGCTGGAAAAAATCGCGAAAATCTACTACAGCAAGTTGACAATGTGCATAATTTAGTCAATAGCGGAACATCTCTTCCTGTAGCTGCTAAAATAGCTTTTGCTAATTATCAAAAATGCAGTCAAGATAACAGTCAAGATTATACTTTAGTAATTTTGGCTCGCAACCAAAAAGAATTAGCTAAAGAAATAGAGGCAGCTATCAAAGGTGTAAATAACGCATTTGATAATGGTGAAGAATGGCAAACACCACTAGGTAGTTATTTTACAGCTAAACCATTGGGTAAAAAAGGAGAAGTTGCATTTATCTATCCTGCTGCGGTTAATTCCTATCTCGGTATTGGTAGAAATCTCTTCCGTTTATTTCCCGATGTTCACGATGATATCATCCTGCAAAATTTAGATCATCGCGTCAGTCACGTCGAGAAGTTAGTATATCCCCGCAGCTTGAACAAACTATCAAGCAGGCAGTTAGAAGGGCTAGAAAAGCAACTGCTAGATGATTCGGCGGCAATGTTTGAAAACGAAATAGTCGTTGCTCGCCTGCTTTCAAAAGTGCTTCAGGATAACTTCCAAGTCAAACCAAAATTTGCTTTTGGTTACAGCTTAGGTGAAGTTAGTATGATGTCTGCTATCGGCATATGGAATAAATTCGGCGACATGAGCAACGCTTTAAATTCCAGTACCTTATTTGGAGACAGGTTATCGGGTGCAAAAAACTGCGTCAGAGAATTTTGGCAGCTACCACCTGTAGAGCGACAGCCAGACAGCAACTTTTGGTGCAATTACGTTGTAATGGCTACACCATCCCAAGTTAGAGAGAGTATAGCAGATGAAAATCGCGTTTATCTGACTCAAATTAATACCCCCGAAGAAGTTGTAATTGCCGGTGAGCCAGCCGCTTGCGAAAGAGTCATCAAAAAATTAGGTTGTAATGCATTCCGGGCACCTTTCGATCATGTTATTCATTGCGAAGCAATGGCTTCCGAACACCAAGAAATTGCGAATGTCAATACTTTACCAGTTCAAGAAAATCGGCAAAATCTAATACTTTATTCTGCGGCAAAATATGCGCCAATAGAATTAGAAAGTAAAGCCATTGCTGAAGGTATCGCTACAGGGCTTTGTAAACAGCTTGATTTTCCCCGACTGGTGAACCGAGTTTATGATGACGGTGCAAAAATATTTATCGAAACCGGTGCTGGAAACGTTTGTTCTCGATGGATTGACAAAAATTTAAGCGATAAAGAACACATGACAATTTCTCTTAATCGTAGGGGTTTAGACGACCATAGTAGCATTCTCAAAGCATTAGCAAAACTGGCTAGCAATCAAGTCCCTGTAGATTTATCGCCGCTATATTCCACTGCCGAAGAAACTAATAAAAAACCTGCCATCAGCATCAGAAAAGTTAAATTAGGCGGTCATAATATTACCGAAAGCGTTCTGAGCGCGGAGAATAAAAAACTTTTACAAAATGAATCAGAAGTTATAGCTCCACCTGTTGACAAACAGCAATCGGCAATCAGTATAAATACAACATCCAAACTTACTGAAAAAGCCGAAGTATCAGTAAATGAAAATGAAAAAATACAGACAGTTCATCAACCACAAACTAAACCAAATATTTCTATACAATCACCGAAAAAGTCAGAAGCAAGTCCCATGAAAACAATCGCCTTACCTAATATAGAAAATAAAATAGAGCAACCAAAAACTCTGGCGACAACTACTTCAAAACTTGCATCTTCTGGCACAAAACAATTAGCTTCAACCTTGAGCGTGACGAGTTATATAAAACCTCAACATAAACAACTTAGTGCAAATAATTTAATGGTTCACAAGACCCATTCTATATTTTTAAACTCTCGTCAAGATTTTCGTCAACAACTCAGCGAAATAATTCAACTACAAATAGCTTGTGCCGAAGAATTGTTGGCTGAAGATTCTCAATAATTGTTCAAATTTTCTAAATGGAGAATGAAACATCATTATGTTAATAGACTGTTAGTAATAGTAATACTGCTCGGTTAAGGGGAGATCCTCCCTAACCCTCCTTGATAAGGAGGGAAAAAAATCTGCCTTTTATTAAGGGGGTTGGGAGAACTGAAAATGAGTTTAATTGCTTAAAATCCTAACATTGATAGTAACAGTAATTACGCAAAACTATTTCAACTATTAATTATTCATGAATCATTCTTCATTGATAATTGCTAATTGCTAATTGTTCATCCATAACTGAAAAATAACGTGGTAAACAAACAAGAAAACGGACTTGTATATTATGGGGTTTCTTCAAGTAAAAACCGGACTTGGAAAGGTTCGGTAAGCTGTATATCTTTTGACCCCGAAGGAATTAAAGAACAATTGCTCGAAACCGATAAACCTTGTTATATTGTTAAAGTCGGTGACAGAATTGGGGCAACAAATTACGGCTATTGTCCTCTTGATAACAGTCAGCCAGCAGAAATAGAATTACTGATTGCAGCGCCACCGGTTTTTACAAAAAGCTTCGGAGACCCCAATTTTCTTGTTTCTCATAATCTAAAATTTGCTTACACAACTGGTGCAATGGCTGGGGGTATAGCCTCCGAAGAAATGGTAATTGCCTTGGGGAAAGAGAATATTTTAAGTTCTTTTGGTGCCGGTGGTTTGAGTTTAAATCGTTTGGAAGAAGCGATAAAAGTTATTCAAGCATCTTTACCAAATGGTCCCTATGCATTTAATTTAATCCATAGTCCTAATGAGCCAGAAATTGAAAGAGGCGCTGTAGATTTATATCTTAAATATGGAGTTGAAACTGTAGAAGCTTCGGCATTTTTAGATTTAACCCCCAATATTGTTTATTATCGTGCCGCTGGTTTAAGCTTAAATTCAGCTAACCAAATTCAAATTAATAATAAAGTCATTGCAAAAATTTCTCGTCGAGAAGTTGCGAGTAAATTTATGCAGCCAGCACCTTTAAAAATGCTTAAAGAACTGGTTGAGAAAGGATTAATTACCGAATTACAAGCAACCCTTGCCGCACAAATTCCTATTGCAGATGATATTACCGTAGAAGCAGATTCTGGCGGTCATACTGATAACCGTCCTTTGGTTTGCGTGCTACCTTCTATACTTGCTTTAAAAGACGAAATACAGTCAAAATATAATTACAAAAGACCTATTAGAGTTGGAGTTGCAGGAGGAATTTCTACTCCCCAATCAGCTTTAGCAGCTTTTATGATGGGTGCTGCATATGTAGTTACCGGTTCGATAAATCAATCTTGCGTAGAAGCAGGAACATCTACACATACAAAAAAACTATTAGCACAAGCTGAGATGGCTGACGTAATGATGGCACCTGCTGCTGATATGTTTGAAATGGGTGTAAAACTACAGGTTCTCAAACGCGGAACTATGTTTCCTCTGAAAGCACAAAAACTATACGACATTTACCGAAATTATAATTCTCTAGAGGAACTTCCATCAGCCGAAAAAACAAGACTAGAAAAACAAGTTTTTCGCAAAAGTATCGAAGAAGTTTGGCAAGAAACAGTTGCTTATCAATCTAAAAGTAATCCTCATAAATTAACCAAAGCTGCTAATAATCCAAAATACAAAATGGCGCTGATTTTCCGTTGGTATTTAGGCTTATCTTCCAGGTGGTCTAATTCCGGTGAAAAAGGAAGAGAAGTTGATTATCAAGTATGGTGTGGTCCAGCAATGGGTAGCTTTAATGACTGGGTACGCGGTTCCTATTTATCAGAACCAAAAAATCGTCGGGTAGTTGACATTGCAAGTCAAATTATGTTGGGAACTGCTTATTTATACCGCATACAAAATCTCAAAATGCAAGGTCTACACATTGATAATTTCTACTCCCAGTATCATCCAGTTCAATTGATATCCCAAATCTAAAATCTACAAATATTTTCCAGCACAAACACGAGTCAGATAATTGTAAATTAAAAATCTAAAATCAAATGACTACAAAACAATCTATGAACGCTACAGAAATTCAAAATTGGTTATTATCTAACTTGGCTGAAATACTGCATATGGAAGCCGAAGAAATCGATGTCACTCAACCTTTAGATAGCTACGGTTTAGATTCAACTCAAGCAATGGTAATTGTTACCAAAGCACAGAAAATGCTCGGATTTGAATTGTCTCCGATGTTGCTTTGGCATTATCCCACAATAGAAGCACTTTCGGCTCGTTTAGCAGAAGAAGCAGAAGAATCTCAACAGGAAACCAAATCCCTTGTTGATAACAGCAGCACTCCTAACTTAGCAGCAGAAGCAGTTCTTGACGAAACTATCCGCCCAGCTTCTGATTCTTATAAATTTAATCCCAATCCTCAAAATATTTTCTTAACCGGAGGTACCGGTTTTTTAGGAGCATTTGTAATCTACGAACTCTTACAACAAACAGATGCAGATATCTACTGCTTAGTACGGGCATCAGATGCAGAAGCAGGCAAACAAAAGCTCAAAAATAATTTACAAGCTTATGGAATTTGGGAAGAAGAATTTAGTCCGCGAATTCTTCCTATAGTTGGTGACTTATCCCAACCGCAATTAGGCATCAGCACAGAAGGCTTTGATATGCTGGCAACCAATATCGATGCCATTTATCACAGTGCTGCAATGCTCAACTATGTATTTCCCTACTCAGCATTGAAAACAGCCAACGTATTAGGAACCCAAGAAATCATCAGATTGGCTTGCAAAATCAGAGTTAAGCCTTTACATTACGTTTCCAGCGTCGCCGTCTTTGAATCATCCGAATACGCAGGAAAAGTAGTCAAAGAAGATGATAATTTTGACCGTTGGGAAGGAATATTCTTGGGTTATTCTCAAACCAAATGGGTAGCAGAAAAACTAGTAAAAATTGCTTCTCAAAGAGGATTACCCACCACCATCTACAGACCACCTTTAATTTCCGGACACAGTCAAACTGGTGTTGGAAACACTGACGACTTCGTAAACTTGATGACTAAAGGTTGTCTGCAGATGGGATGTTTCCCCGACGTAGACTATAAGTTAGATATGTCACCCGTTGACTATGTAAGTAAAGCTATAGTCCATTTATCTAGACAAGAAGAATCCCTCAGTAAGGCTTTCCATCTCCAACATCCAGAACCCGCTCCTTTAAGTACATTAGTTGATTGGTTGAGTTCTTTCGGTTTTTCTATCAAGATGATTCCTTACGAAGAATGGCAACATAAATTAATTAACGATGTCACATCAGAGGAAAATCCTTTATATACTTTGCGTCCGTTTCTACTGGAACGTTGGTCAGAAAGACAACTGACTATTCCCGATTTATACTTAACAGAAAATAGACCAATTATTAGCTGTGACGAAACTCTAAATGCACTTGCCGGAAGCGGTGTATCTTGTCATCCAATTGATGCAGAATTATACACTACATATGCAACTTATTTGATTCAAAATGGTTTTCTTAATTTAGAGTCAGTTCTGAGTAATTAGTATTTATTAATTATTAATTATTAATAGGTAATTTTTAATTCGTAATTAACTAGAAACCCAATACTGCTCGGTTAAGAGGAGATCCTCCCTACCCCTCCTTGAAAAGGAGGGAACTAAACCCCCTTTTTAAGGGGGCTTGGGGGATCTAAAAATTTTGTTCAATTTCTTAACCGAGCAGTATTAACTAGAAACCCGGTTTTTTGGAAAAACCGGGTTTCTGAATGGTATGTTATGGCATTAGAATCCTATCTTAATTTTTAAATCGTTAAAATCTTCGTCGCCACCGTTAGCTAAATCTTCAAATTCAAACGTGCTGGTAGCATTATTAAATCTAATGTGGTCAAAAGTACCATTATCTGTGCTAGCACCCGCTCCCATATAGGAAAGATAGACACCTTGTACACTATCGATGTTGCTGATAGCTTGTTGTAAAGTTCCATCTGCAACAATTACAATACCTAAAATATCTCCACCTCTTAAGCTAAAACTTCCAGTTGTACTTGTAGCATCTTGGGTAGCACTCAACCCAAAGTCTGGATTTACAACGTTACTTAATGCAGTTTGCAGATAGCCGCTATCATCAGGTGTCAAGCCACCGATGTTACCGTCATCGCCGTCAACTTTATAGAAATAGACATTGTTGTCATAATCTGCATCTCTAGTAATTTCAAAGTTAGCTATGACGGTTTGCCCTGCATTACCTGTAAGATCGATAATTTCCATATCGTTTCCGTTTTGATTTACGGTGCGGATTTCTGGAACTTCGCTGAGGTCGGTAACATTAACAGTCAGTGTTTTCTCGAAGGATTCGTTACCAGAGTCGGTGGTTTTAACTCGGATGTTATAGGTAGATTTGGTTTCAAAGTCAAAACGATTTTCAGCAATGAGTCTATTACCCCTGATGGAAAAGGAAGAATTATCCGTATCTCCTTCTCCGGTTACTAATTCGTATTTGAAAGTCTCGTTTGTATCTGGATCGGTGGTGGTGAATGTTCCGACTTCGGCATTGATGAAGTTATTTTCCGCTATGGTATCGTTGCTGAGGGTTAAGTCGGTGGGTGGATTATTATCTCTGGTAGTTAGTACCGAGATGTTGTCAGAACTTAAGTTTGCTGTAGCCAGGTCATCTTTTCCGTCACCGTTAAAGTCTCCCACCGCTAAAGAAAATGGATTATCTCCGACTTCAAAGTTCTGAGCAGCGCCGAAGCCACCATCACCATCTCCTGACAGCACTGATATCTTATTAGAGCCAAAGTCACCCGCAGCGAGATCCAAATTTCCATCACCATCAAAGTCACCTGCCGTTATAGAAGCTGGAATATTGCCTACTTCAAAGTTCTGAGCAGCGCCCAAGCCACCAATCCCATCTCCTAACAGCACTGATAAGTTTCTAGAACCTGCATTAGCTGTAGCGATATCCGACTTTCCATCCCCGTTAAAGTCCCCTACCGTTACAGAAAATGGACTATTCCCAACTTCAAAGTTCTGAAGAGGATTGAAGCCACCAATACCATCTGCTAATAGTAGCGATACATTGTTAGAAAGTCGGTTAGCCGTAATGAGGTCGTCTTTTCCGTCGTCGTTAAAATCTCCTATAGCTATAGAAAGCGGTCCATCCCCAACAGCAAAATTCTGAGTAGGGTTGAAGCCTCCACTACCATCTCCTAATATTAGCGATACGTTATCAGAGCCAAAGTAAGCCACAGCGAGGTCAGAATTTCCATCCCCGTTAAAATCCCCTACCGTTATAGACGATGGTTCATCCTCAACGGCAAAGTTCTGAGCAGTGCTGAAACCGCCATTACCGTCTCCTAAGAGTAGCGATACGTTATCAGAACCAGAGTTAGCCGCAGCGAGGTCAGAATTTCCATCCCCGTTAAAATCCCCTACCGTTACAGAAAACGGTATATCTCCTACTTCAAAGTTCTTAGCGGGTTCAAAACTACCACTAGCATCCCCTAACAGCACCGATACGGAGCCGGAATTTTGATTGTTCACAGCCAGGTCAGAATTCCCATCGCCGTTAAAGTCCCCTAGCGCAATAGAATTAGGTGCATCCTCAACTTCAAAGTTTTTAACAGGGTTAAAAGTAACTGTCATAATTCAATTCTCTATTAATAAAAATAATAATGGAAATCCTATTAGTAAAAAAATAGGCGTTGCATAATTTACATATTTGACACGATTCAACAACCATACTGAAAGCCTAAACCCATTCACACTTTCAATCTGCAACGCCTATTCAAGTCTATGCTTACTTATTTACAAGCGCGGTATTTGATGTGATATTTCAAACCACGATGTGCTAAGTCAAAGGAGTCAACTGTGGCAATTCCCTGACCGCGAGCAGACATTGCTGCATTCACTCGCATGTTTTCGCTCTTACCACAAGCTGACCAAACATTAGCAACAGTTGCTAGGCGATCGCGAACCTCATAGTCGGTTTCGCCATTGAATGTTCTCTGGAAAACTGGGCCGCGTTGACCGGCAAAGAAGTATTCTGCTCTGAGTCTTCCTTTAGTGTCTGGAGAAACATAACCGCGATAATCTGCATCATACAGAGAGATTTGAAACCCTTGAGGAACTTTGATGGGAATTGCTAAATTACAGCTTTTACGGCTCTCTTTTGGGTTATTACCTTCGGCGATGAATTTATCGAATAAAAGAGTTAATTCTTGACCGTCGGGGCTAACTGTAACGCTTGCAGAGCCATCAGGACAACCATTTCCACCGTAACCTGCTCCCAGAATTTCAACTTTAGGTGCAGCAGAAGCCGATGGAGTAGAAGCAGCTAAGACTGTTGCTGCTACGAGTAAGCTTTTGACTAAATTAACGGATGTTCTGCGGATATTTTGAGTATTCATTGTTCTAGTGTTTGTTTAACTAATTTGAAATAAATCGGCGTTGAAGTGATTCATTATTAATTCATCGCTAAAGTTCTTAACGGAGTTAAAAATAACTCTCACTGTCATAGTTCAATCCTTTATTAATTAGTAAAAAAATAATTATGGGAATCCGATTGGTAAAAAATAGGCGTTGCATAATTTACATATTTGACATGATTAAACAACGATACTGAAAGCCTAAACCCATTCACACTTTCAATGTGCAACGCCCATTCAAACTTATGCTTACTTATTTACAAGCACGGTATTTGATGTGATATTTCAAACCACGATGCGCGAGGTCGAAAGAGTCAACTGTGGCAATTCCCTTACCGCGAGCGGACATTGCTGCATTCACTCGCATGTTTTCGCTTTTACCACAAGCTGACCAGACATTACCAACAGTTGCTAGACTATCGCGAACGTTATAGTCGGTTTCACCGTTGAATACTCTCTGAAAAACTGGTCCACGCTGACCGGCAAAGAAGTATTCCGCTCTGAGTCTTCCTTTGGTGTGAGGAGAAACATAACCGCGATAATCTGCATCATACAGAGATATTTGAAAGCCTTGAGGAACTTTGATGGGAATTGCTAAATTACAGCTTTTACGGCTATTTTTTGGGTTATTACCTTCGGCGATGAATTTATCGAATAAAAGAGTTAATTCTTGACCGTCGGGGCTAACGATAACCCTTGCAGAGCCATCAGGACAACCATTTCCACCGTAACCTGCTCCCAGAATTTCAACTTTAGGTGCAGCAGAAGCCGATGGAGTAGAAGCAGCTAAGACTGTTGCTGCTACGAGTAAGCTTTTGACTAACTTAACGGATGTTCTGCGGATATTTTGAGTATTCATCTTTACTTTCCTTGTTTGATTTTTTTGAAATAAACTGGCGTTGAAGTTATTTATTATTCATTCATCGCTTCCGAGGGGATATATCTTTGAGAAGTAAACACTTATGTAAAATTTGTAAAAAGAAATGTTTGCAGTATCATACTAAATACACGGAACTACCCCCTTCGCCTATCCTTATCAAGGCTACGGTGTACGCAGAAGTCCTCTAAGTTGGTTTCACAGTATTCAGATCCCCCCTAGCCCCCCTTAAAAAGGGGGGAATCTGAATTAAAGTCCCCCTTTTTAAGGGGGATATAGGGGGATCTTGCCAGATGTGTGTACACGGTAGCCTTATCAACAGAGGGGAAGGGGGTGAGGTTATTTACAAGCCGTTACCAATTAAGACGAAAGGAGCCCAATAATAAGGATGTTGGAATTTTTTAGTTTTTTCCTGCGGTTGCTCAATTACTTCAGGGTCGATAATACCCCGTATTACACCAGCAGTGGAAGCATCATGCTTAATTAATGCAATTTGTGCCTTTCGTAAGGCTTCTGCTTTGGTGACATCACCTTTCAAAACACCATAAAACTCATTCATAAGGGTTTTTGTACCACCATCTGATACTCTCCACAGAGAAGCGATAGTTGCTCTGACTCCTCGATTTTGAAATTGATAACCCAAACCGAGAACTTCTTCACCGTTGCCAAATTTACCTCCCAGCCCGGTTTCACAAGCACTTAATACCACCAAGTCAACATTATTCAGCGTCCAAGTGCCGATTTCTTCTAGAGTCGCTTTGTCTCCATTACCAAATAGAATAAATGATTGTGAAGCATCTTCTGGTACAAAAGCAGCATGAGTGGCGAAGTGAAGTATGTCGTGTTCGTTCATGCTAGCTATGACAGCATTTTTACTGAAGTTATTGTTAATTAGTTGTTTGGTTTGGGGTATGATATTTGCAAGATTTTCTACCTCTGGAAGCGTGAATGGTAATCCATTAAAAATAAAATCGCGCTCTCCTACTTTGATATTGTGTTTACCTTTAACGAAAGCTCCTGCTAATAAACGCTTTAAAGGTTGGGGTTTGGCTGTAAAATCAGTCAGAGATTTGGCGGTGATATTGTTGACTTGGTAAGTTTCTATCAGCCATTGATTTCCATCGTGGAGAGCGGCTAAAGGGATGTAACGTAATTTACCATCGGGAGCATAGATAATTGTTTTGGGTTTTGCTTGATTTAAGTCTTTTTCTAAAGGTTTAATCAGCAAATCGTAAAGTCGCTTTGCAGAAGTTTTGGCATCGGAATGAGGAGTTTGCAATGCTTGACGGAAGTTGAGAATTTCTCGGTTAAGCTCCGAGCTTTTGATGTTGACGGTGCGTCGTAAAGGTGGAGAATCGGGAGTAGTAATAATTAATTCTAAACGGTTATCGAGAACTAAAGGATATATTATTACTGCATCCAAACGATGCAAGTCATCCCGAAGAGCATCAAGACTTTTTATATCTACTATTTGGCTTCGAGCTTCGGGGGTAAGCTGCTGCAATAATTGAACGATATCTTCTTGTTGAGCAAATTGATTAAATTGTTTGTTTAAGTCTTGTTGGAATACTATTAGTTCAGTAATCCGTGCTTCTTGCTCTGAAGTTCGTTGAATAAATGGTATTTCTTGTAATTTAGAAAGCTCTTGTCCGATTTCAATAGCAGTTTTTGATTGTTGATTATATTTTTCGAGAATTATTTTTTCTGGAGCCAGTAAATAATCTTCTACTCTTTGCGTTTTCGCTTGTTGTGTATTGTGAAGGTATTCTTCTACCTCTTGCACTTTAAGTAAATCGAGAACTTGCTGTGCTTCCTGAATTCCATTTTGTTTTAATAGTAAGTCAGCAAGATTGCGATAAGTTTCTGATACTGTTTTGGTGTAGGATTTTTGTTGTTCTAAAGGAAGAGTTTGTAAACCTTTTCTAATTTCTTCGGTAATTTGTACGGATTGCTTGTAAAAAACAATTGCTAATTCTCGTTGTTTTTGTTTGACTAGTAAGTCACCAAGATTACTCAGGATAATTCTTTCTAAATTGCGGTTTTTAATTTTGCGACTGATATCCAAGGCTTTATTATAAGCATCGCGAGCTTGCTGGTAATTACCCTGACTTTTGTAGACTGTTCCTAAACTATCAAGGGTGTTGGCTTCTCTTGATGGATAGTTCAGTTTTTGGAAGATCTTTTTAGATTGTTTGAGATACTGCAAAGCTGAAGTATGTTGACCGAGTTTATTGTAAATTAAACCCATATTATTTAGAGTTTCTGCTATAGCTCCCCGGTTATTAAGTTGGTGATTAATTTTTAAAGCTTGTCGGTAAAATTCAAGAGCTTTATCGTATTCTTCTAATTGATCGTGGATAAAGCCAATATTATGAAGAGTTGTACCAATACCACGTTCGTCTTTAATTTGCTTGCGGATTTTTAAGGAGTCTTGATAATGTTTTAGTGCTTGATGATGTTGACCTAATTCATCATGCACTAACCCAATATTATTAATAGTAGTTCCTAAACCAAGTTGATTTTGATTTGATTGAAAAATTTTTAATGCTTGATTTAGATATTCTAATGATTGTGGGTATTCACTACGATGACGATAAAGTTCTCCTAAGTTATTTAGAGTATTACCTTTCCCTACACTGTCATTAAGTTCTAAATCAAAAATACTTAAAGCTTGATTAATTGATTCCTCTGCTTTATCGTATTTTCCTTGATATAAATAGGCTATACCACGGCTATTAAGGATAAGCCCATTTAATTGTTTTTTCTCAGTGGTTGTATTCATTGATATAGTATTACCTATACCAGTACCAGCACAAGTTATACAAGGACCACTTGTTTTTTCTGGTATAGATACATTTGCAAGATTGGTACCTGGTTTATCAATTGGTATAAACAAATCTGAATCAAAATTATTACATATGTCATCCCAATTATTAAAAGCTAAAGCACTGCTATGATTTTTACTCGGATTATCATTTTTAGGTTTTTCACCATTAGGAACAATTTTATTACAAAGATTACCGACTATTCCTGTATGTTGTTTTTTTATTTCTTGATGTTTTTTGTCTTCCCTAACAGATTTTTCTATTACTTGTTTTATCGTTACTGAAGCTTGTTCTAAGTAACTGGAAGCTTTAGAATACTGTTTCAAATTAATATAAATTTGTCCAATGTAATTAAGAGTTTCAGATTCTCCTGCTGTATCGTTTATTTCTTTGAGGATTGGTAAAGCTTGCTCAAACTTCTCTAATGCTTCTTGATATTTAAATTGATTATATTTTTCCTCACCTTCTTTATATAGTTGTAATGCTTGCTCTGAAGGAGAATTTTGTGTTTTTGGTTGAGAAATATTTTGATTTTCTACGTTCGTTGATTCTGATTGTGAAAAAGCAACTCTTGGAGGTAATGAGATGCAAACCAAGATTGTAGCAGTAAGTAAATATTTAACTCTATAAAACATGATTAATTGGTATAAGTTGAAGAGTCTAGCCGAAATAGTGAATATCTACTATCATTTAGTAGTTAATTCACTATGATTAGTAATTACTGATGAATTCTATATAGCATTATTTGCTATTACAAGTGATATAAAATACATATTTGTGGAAATAGGTCAAAAGTAATGGGTAATGGGTAAAAAGTCATGGATAAATCCAAAATCAATTAACCGACTTCAAAACTAAATGAAAGAGTAGCAATATTAGAAGTTTTCACCTCTCCACTTTTTACGCTTTTACCGCTACGTTCACCACTCAAATCATTAATTAAATCCCCAATGACTTCAGAACCTCTAGTTTTATCTACCAAACATTTTTGTTGATTACTTTTCTGTACTTTTAATTCCTGTTCTATTTTTTTCAATCCAGATACTGCTTTATCTAATGGTAAACGACTAGCAATTACTAATACTTCTGCAAATCCTTTTTCTACTGCTTGTAATTTAAGCTTTTTGGGTTCACCAATTATTAAGGTATTTTTTGAAGCTAGCAGCATTTCTCTATTTAAATCCGTCCTCTGGTAAGGATAAATTACCGCTAATTCTCCGGTGGAATCTATTACTAGCATTGCTACATAAAGATTATGAGGACTATTGTTTTTAATTTGAAATTGAAATAATTTATTTAAAGGTAATTTTGTATCGGGATAAATTGATTTGAATGTGGAAATTTTAGCGAAAGGTTGATTTGGTTGCTCGACTAAATTCATGGAAACTTCTACATCCAGTTGAGATGAGTTTGTATTTAAAGTCATTTCCACAAGTCGAGTTGCTAGAAAAGATTTAAGTTTTGGCTCCAAACGACAAACAGCAGTTTTTATTGACTCTTCCTTTTCACCAAAAGATTGGGGTACAAGTTGCAATGCTGCGGTAAATAAACCGATACTGCCAACTTCTGGTAAATTTTCTACTTTTTGCTGCTGTAATTTTTGCAAATACTCGTCAGTCATTCGACTCAAAATCAACTGTACTCTTCCCGAATATGGAATATTACCACCGGAAGCGGCTACGGGTTTTATTCGATAAATCCCAGAAAGTTCTTTTTCTGCAATAGTAATCTCGTCTCCAAGGGAAGAATCTAAACCAACACTTAAATGTAAATCTGCTGGTATCATCCGACTGGATTCTTGCAGCAGCATCCCCGGTTTAAGAGAAGTTATATTTCCCTTACCATCCACTAACTTTGCTTTAGCTTTTAAACCATCACGGGATTCTAACTTTAATTTACCTCGTGTTTTTCCAGTTGCATCTACTACCGAGAAAGTTGCATCTTTATTAAAGGTTGCTAAGCTTTTATTATTCAATCCACCCAACCACAAACTGGCTTGATTTCCTTTGACTCCGGTAATAACTGCATCTGTTGAAAGAAGCTTTTTATCAATAAAATATACTGGTTGGTTGAGATTACCGTCAGCAAAGGGAGAATGTCCACCTATTGATTTTACTCTCGGAGAAATAATCGCGATCGCATTTTTGACGCTATTGGTTTGCTGCCACAAATATTGCGTCATGGCATAAGTAAAAGCACCAGCATAAAAGCCATCAAAAGGTGCATCCAAAGCTGGTTCATCTCGTTGAGCAGCAGCCAGCACTACTCCTTTTGCGACACCCTTACAGCGACGACGAGCTAATTCCGAATCAGATATTCCTAATCGATTCATCCAGCTTTGTTGATAAGCAATTTCTTTCTGACTGGGTTCGACTGTATCAATATTATTACGCATAGCTGACTTTACTTGATAGTTCCCCCGAGTACCACCACCAGAGAAACAACTATCTAAAACAACAGTGACATTGTTGGTTTTTAATGCTGACATTAATAGGAATAAACTGCGACCCATAATGTCTTGAGGTGAGCCATTTAATGTATCATCCATCGGCACAAAAGTGCTGTTATATTCATTGTTGAATTGTTGATTAAAACAATTTTTAATGGGGTTAGGGTCGCGTAATTGAGATCCATGACCGGAAAATAGAAATACTACTACATCCCCTGGTTTAGCTTGTTTAATTAAATGTTCTTCAAATGCAGTTAAAATATTGCTGCGAGTTGGTTGCTTCGGTTTAGATTCATCAGTTGTTAATCTAAGAATATCGCCTTGTTTAAATCCAAAACGGTGAATGAGCAGTTGTTCCTGTAAATCAACATCGTTAACGCATCCTTTCAAGCTAATAAGATTATTATTATCTGAATAATTAATTCCAACTAATAATGCTAGCTTCCGAGGAGTATCTTGTGCAAGCACTTGAGCGTAACGGTTTCCTTTTTCAAAAATATCGTAATGACTTAAGCCCAAGGTGGCTAAAGTAGAACCTGTAAATTGTAAAAAATGACGACGCTTCATGATAATTTTCCTGGATTTTAATTGTTAACTAGAGTATTTATTGATAATTAGTGCTACCTAAATGAACTACACCATGTTTTTGCAAAATACTAAAGATTACACAAATATTAGCGATAAAAAATGAACATAAATACTATAGTTATATTCACAGTTAGAACGAGATAAACTACATTCCAACGTTTTAATGTCCATAAATTTATATCATGTAACTTTTGGAAAAATATGAAAAATACCCAGGAATAATTATTTTAGAGATTTTCGGTTTAAGACAGCACTTTTAGCCTCTATCCTGTGAGGAAAGAGGCATTAATTATCATTCCCTTTCTCTAACTAAAAGGAAATTCAGGCTTAGATTTTATTGAGGCTAACTTGTTATAGGGTTTCTAGTCTTTTGAGATATATCAAACCTCAACCCAACCCCTCTCCTTAACAAGGAGAGGGGATATAAAGCACAGCTTTATTGGGGTGAGGTAATCGCTGTACCTCAGTTGCTTGCAGAAACGCTGCAATCTATTTAGATGAACTTATAGATGATAATGTTCCAGTAGAATTACAATAATCAGAAGATTCTATTTGTTTAATTCTCTGCTTAAGTCTTCTCGAAGGATTTTCTACTTGATAAATTTTCCCTACAACATCAGACCATAATTCTTCCTTAGCAAAATAATTAGCTTTTTCCAAAGCTATTTTTTCTGGATTTACACCTTGTTTTTTCAGCCGATGTTCTAATAGTGCTAACCGAATTGTAATCCCTAAGCGTTTTTGAGCTTCCATTACTTTAAATTCCACAGGAATACTTTTCATCCGAAACGGAGCATTAGCAATAATTCGCCATTTATAAGAATAACCAGGCTTGAGAGGTTTACCATCGTATTCAAAGGATGTCTCTCCTTCGGGGACTTCTTGATTCCAGAAAGGTTGATTGCTATCCTTTTCAAATAGTTCAATTTTTCTGACATTTCCTTTAGAAATATTCCATAAAAATCGCGGATTTAAGCTCCAAACTTTTTGAGTACCTTGAACTTGTGAAACAGGATCGTCTAATCTTTGGGGTACAATTAAACAAATGGAACCCTTTCCACCTTTTCGAGATTTTTTACGACGGAATATTTTAACAATATCAGACCAAGATAAAGCTAATTGTGTATTTTCTCTTTGATATGACTGAGTTTGATTTTCCGTTCTTATTGCTGCTTGTGAAGGTATTTCTGAGACAGCAGAAATTAATATAAACAATAAAATAAAACTAAATTTTTTGAGCTTAAGCATAAATTTTACGAATATAATTCCATAAAGTAATCGACGGTAAAAACCAAGGTATTAATACTCTTACAGAGATATAAATCTGTAAACTAATAATCAATGAAAATAGTAAGTAAGCTAATATCAATACTGGGGAATACTTCGATAGTAATTGCCTGCTTTCCGGAATTTTTGAAATTTTTATAGAAACAAATTTACCTAATATAGATACAAGCAAAATCATCCCGCAATCTGGTATTGGTATGACTAAATCTCTGTTAATAAAATGATGAATCATATAGGCATGGATTTCACCTCCAGTAAAAGTATCGTTAACATCAAAAAAGTCCTTCCAGCCATCTCCATCGCGCCAAAATGCAATAGCTAAAGGTAAACTTTCATTATCCTTTGCTTGTAGTTCATATTCATAGATATCGCTGTATACACCAGGAGCGATAATAACTATTTTTTGATTAAAATTATCGAATATAGTTTGTTTATCCGAGGTAATTTCACAGGTATTTAATAACTGACAAGCAGATATTGTTTGATAAATTATTTGCTTGGGAATTGAATAATCAACTATTGGATAAAACCACATCTGCCCAAAATTTTTAGAAAATTTAGTCACAGGCTGAATATGGGTTTTATATAAAAAATTAATCCTATAATTATTATCCCGGTTGCTTTCAATTAGGTTATTTGTTGAATTATAAAATTCTACCTGATTTTGAAAATTTATTTGCTGTTTATTTAACTGAGAAACCAAAGCTAGCATATAAGCAAATGGACATTGATTATTTTTATAGCAATATTTGCTGTTAGGTAAGTCTAGAAATACCTTATATCCGTGAATATTTCCATTAAAATTAAGAGTTGAATCGGCAATTATTTTTTTAACTTCATCTCGATTGCCATCTTCATATTTTTGTTTGTAAGCAAATACAGTTAAAGTCTTTTTGTTATTATTTATTTTCTCAATTTCTTGCTTAAGTATTTTACTTTTATTCTCATGCTCATCTACTGCACTCAAAATATAATCTATTCCAATTATCTTAGTATTTAAGCTTGATAATTTTTTGATTATATTTGCCATATAGCAATAATCTAAATATCTTTTTCTGAATTTTTCTCCGGTTTGCTTGCATCGGTTTGATTCTGTCTTTTTAGCGATTTTTAAAGATTTTTCATCAATTTGAACTAGTACTATTTTAGGTTTGTGATGCGATAAATCTTGTTCGGTAACTTGACGATATACAGCTTGAAGAAAAAAACGCGAATCTAAAAAAAGTTGTTGTAAAGGAGGAATTAAACTAATTAATAAAAATATCCCCAGCCACTTTGCCTCCTTGGTAGTTGGTACCCACTGTTTTATAATTGAAAATAAACCAAAAGGTTGAATACAAAATAACTCTGCACTTGGATGACGAAATAGCGATGGAACTAAATATGTAGAAGGATAAGCAAGACGCTGCTCCTGCTGTTTCAGAAATTTACTTGCATCTAACAATGATTCGTGAACATCTTTATACTCAGCCAAACTTCTGAGAAACTGTTTTAAAAATTCCTGGGCTACCTTATTATTGATAGGCTCCCGCATAACCACCACTTGACTCAATCCCAAATTAATCAGCGACTCTGCAATGTTGATACCGCTACAGGAATTGAAAATAGCAAACTGAAGCCCTCTTTTTTTTGCTAGTTTTAAAGCATCTTCTATTTCTGACACGAATATCGAAGCATTGGGAGCAATACCTAATTCACCGCCAGTTAAAACTGATTCATTACTGTGCCCAGCAAAAAATAATATATCCCAACCATCAACTGAAGCAATATTTTGGACTATTTCTTGTTTTAATTCATCAATATTCTTTTTTAGCTTCCAACCAATAAATTTTACATATGCAATCGATTTGATTTTATTAAATTCTTCTTTCTCAGAATCAAAATTCAAACCAGTATCGTCTCCTAAAATCGCTAAAATTCTAAGTTTACGATGAAGGGGACGAAGATTTTCACTACGAATGTTCGCTGGATTGCGAGCGATACGTATTCTTTTGGGGATTCCTAAATCAGTTCCAATCTCCCAAGTTTCCCAAGGTAAACGTGCGATTTCTATGGGAGTACAAGTTAAAAATACTTCAACCCATTGTTTTTGCTTATCGCTAAGATAATTAACTGAATTGGCAATTTCACGGCGAATTTCGATTAATTCAGCGCTAAATAACCAGCGATGAAATTCATCTAATAATTTAGAGTGAGTATTTACCAAATGGCTGCGAAAATCTTTTTTTACACTTCCCTTTCCACCCCCAGTTTTTCTTCCTCGCAAATTTCTATAGTATTCTAAATAAGCTTTTCTCCACTGCTGGTAATAATCATCAAGTAAACTGGGATATTGCAAACTAACCGTAATTTTCTTACCTGCCTGCCAATTTAATTCAAAAATACAGGTTGATTCAATTTTCGTTACCTTTAATTCAAAAACCTTTGCACTCATGATAGAATTTTCCCGCAATCACAGAAAATTGCTGTAGCATAATTTTAAGGATACTTATTAGATTTAATAACTTTATCCTAAATAAAATTTTCCACTATTTATAGTACCCTTAAGAGTACTATTGTTAAATCAATTACCCAAATATAATATGATTATGTAAGAAATTCAAATGGTGGAAAAACTTGTATTTCACCAGTTTCAGGAATTACAGTTACTATAAACTTATCATCGTAACTTCCTTCTACCTGCGTATAAATGTAATTATTATCATCAGTAATTAATTCCTCTTCATCTAAAACCTCTATTTGATCGCTGACTCGTAATGTAAACCTAGAAACCGATTGATTATGATTAATAGCTTTTAAAACTAGCAACAAAGTCCATCCGTTTTCTTCTGACGGTAAACTCCAAATAATGGCATATAGTCGCAATAATTTATCCAATCGAATATCTTGATAAATACGAACTGCTGTAGATGGAATATCTAATTGATTGTTATTTTGAATATCATTTAGAATAACTTCTAATTCTTCCACAGGATTTGATTCGTTTGAATCAACTGTTGAACGTAATTGAGATGCTGGAATTAATTGCCATGATAATGTTTGTACCGCATTATCTACTCTATTAACTAACCACTGACCAACATTAACTGCTTGCTGGGTTAAAATCTGTAGTAAATCCGATAAATGTTTAGTTAATATAGCAGTATTTTGATTGATAGATTGATAAAGCCAATTAATTAATAAAGGTGTTGTTAATACTGCTTTACCCTGCTCCCAAGTCAAAATTTCCCATAAAGGACGATTATTCAATTGGGGTAATAAATTCAACAGTGAAGTTTGTACTCTTTGCAAAATATCCTGACGAGAAGTAGGAATTTCTGGTAAAAGAATTGCAGTAGGTGCTAAACATTGTAGATAAAGCAAAAGTTGATCTACTTCTTGATTGAATTGAACTAAAGAAATGTAATAGTTCCAGTCCGCTTCTGGCTGTAATTCTGCTTTAATATTAACCAATTGCTCGTAACGCAAAAATCCTTTAACTGCTGCAATTTCTAACTCTTCATCAACACCAATTACAACATAAAAATGGGCTGTATATTCAGGTAAATCAATGACTGCTCTGGGAATAGCAATTTCTTCATTGGTTAAAAGCATACTAGGGATAAGACAAACTTTAAAATTGCCTACCTCTAAATTACTTACAGCATCAATTACATTTGCATACTGCTGCTGTAAAGTAGATGAATTATCTCGATCAATAGTTAAGCTTGGTTCGCGTTCGTGCAGCCATTCTTCAAAAGCAAACAATGCCAAACATTGAAAATAAACCTGCCACTGTCGAAGTTGATTATTTATTTGTTCGCTGATTAAAAAAGCCTGTTGGGACTGCTCTTCTAAATTGATGATTTCTAAATTACTATCGATTTCAAATAAATCATTTGTTAAATCGGAGATAAAATTATTCATAATAATTCCGTCCTAATTCTGACTATGGGGAGATTTATTGATAAATTGACAAATTGAGCGAGCTAATTTACTATTCATAACTAACCTGTATCCGTTTTTAGCTTCTTTTTCTGCATCCTTAATTAATTCATCAATTTCTTGACCAAACATCTTTTGAATTCGTACATCTAATTCCAGCAGTTTGTCAGGATTTTTAGAATATCCAGAAAGTTCTGCAACGTATTTTTTTAAGTTTAATATTAAATTACGTCCAATATCTTTACGTAATATTTTGAGTTTTAGCAGACGACTTAAATGAGGTTGATCGGTAAATCCTAATTGAAAAGCTATTTTTTTCAATGCAACTCCATTACAGTGGAACAAATATAGTGCTTGCATATATCTTTTCGCTTGTTCTTTGCCTTTCGCAGTTCCTTTTCGTTGAATATAATCAAAGCGAGTTTGAATTACCTGTTCTACAGATTCATGCAAGCAATTATTAAATGGTTCAATGCAAAAATCTGGTAACTTCGGCATTTTTTCCTCGTAACTTTCCTTCTTCACTTGTTGCTGAGGTTGCGTCCAAGTTTCTCGTAATATATTCGCAAGTTTTTGTAGTTCTTCTAGAACTTCCTCATAACTATATTCAAAATCTCCACGCAAGATTTCAGCAATTTGATTGAGTTGTTCTTTCGTTGGTTGAGGATATTTAGTAGTATTAAATTTACTATCGGTTTTAGCTTTGCGGTGTTCGGATAATTGAGTGCAATAAACCCTGTGGAAACTATCGAGCAATTTTACAGCTTTGCCGATTTCAGTTGATGTTAATTGCAAACTTGATAAAACTCGCTTTAATCTTGTGTGAGTTGTATAGCGAAGAATCGTCCAATCAGTTAACTGAACAATACCGTGTTCTTTTAAAGATTGTTTAACAGCACTACAGCTTTTAAAAATAACTGTCACCCAAGTTGATAAATTACTTTTATTTGGGTTAAATGTTGACAAAATCTGAGTTGTAAGAGATTCGCTATCTTGACTACTATGAGTACTATCTAGCACTAGTGGTAATAATTGTGCGCTGTAAAGGTAGTGTTTTTCGCCAAACTTCTGCTCTAATGCCATACAACTTTCTTTAAGCACGTTGGAGATAAAGCAGCGCAAACATTTTTCAGCCATCTCAGCACGAGGGTCGGTTGACTGATACCATTGTATAAGTTGGCGTTGAATATTCCTATCTGGTATTTCCTTCTGGTGTGCTAGAATGGGAAATTGCTGGTCAAAAAAAACTTTCGCTGCTTCGAGTACTTCACTTTTGCAGCGACTAAAACTGTCAATCCTCACTAAAATCCAATATTTTGATGTTACACCCATTACAATTTTTCCCGATTATCTTATTGTTTTGCCTTTGGGTAGTACTTGATGTACGAATTTTTGGGTAAAAAAATTAATTCGGTTCATGTCGATAATCTCATATATCTTTCACCCATCTATATCTTTAGGTAGAGTGAGGTTATGTATTTTTTTGTTTGATTTGCACTCAATTTTTCGTCAAGCTTACTGGAGATAGTCCCAACGCAGCCTAACTTAGAACTGCGTTTTGAATAAATAAAAATTATTCAACTTCTACATTAAATAATCATAAGCTTGATTCCCAACATAATTAAAATTACCCGACGTATCAAAATAGGGAATATTCGCTTGCTGACATTTTATTTGTTGCTCCTGACTAAGTACGGCATATTCTTTTATATGTGAAATTAACGACTTTTCGTCGTGTTGGTGAGTCTAACATTCCCGATGTTTGGCAGCATATTCCCGTAAATCTCGAATTTTCTTATCAATCTTGACTTGCGGATATCCCAAAAACAAAAAAATATAACTTGAATAATTTAACTTACTTTTTGCAATAATTGGGTCAACATGACAAGATTCAAATATTCTTGTATATTTAAACTCTTTTCCCATATTTATAATCAGTTTGATTAATACCTCCGGAAACTCATTTGGATCCAAACATGAAAAATGGTTGTATAAAATATTCATCAAATTGTCTGTATGAAACACCGTTGACTTAGTGTCTTGAAATACTCTGTTTGCTAACCGGGATTTACCCGCTCTGCAAACTCCACCGATTACTATAGTTTTCATTCATTTGTGATTGCAACTATTCAATAATAATTATTATAAACAACAATAATCCTGTTAATTCAAATCTTGTACCACTGCGAGAAACCCGGTTTATTTACGATTTCACAACGAGATATTCATGTTTTCAGGAATTATTCCGGGTTTCTTTGAGCGAAATTGAGCAAGGTGCAAGATACGTGTTAATTGAAAATCAATTTTCACCGGATAGCTGCTAAAATTTACCTAATCCAAAATAATTAGCGGGCAAAGCGAATTATCGGCAGTTAAGCTGATTCAATATTCTTATTAGCTCGCTTTTCTTGATTTCAATTCTCATTCTCCCTGGTAAAAAGGTGCCCATAATAAGTAAGTCGGCACAAATAAACCGCGAGCTATATTACCTGAGGGGGTGACAAGGTGAGTGTAACGTAGGCAGGGCAAGCCTTTCACTTTAATTACTGCTAAAAAGATAGGAACAGTTTTTAGAACGACTCCTACGAAAAATAAGGATTTGAAACGTTTATTGATAAAAAAATAATAA
>JBCBPQ010000025.1:0-49770 GCA_039820645.1 Cyanobacteria bacterium J06633_8
ACTAACCACTAACCACTAACCACTAACCACTAACCACTAACCACTAACCACTAACCACTAACCACTAACCACTAACTCCTAATTCCTAACTTCTTTTGCATTGCTGGCAAAGTACCGGGAATTTTGCGAGAAATAGCCTGAAAAAAAACAGCTTCATAAGCCATTAATGCTTGTTCAAAAGAATAGCGCTCGACAGCAAAATTTCTTGCCCTTATACCTAATTGCGTTGTTAAAGCAGGATTGTTATATAGACTCGTAATTGCAGCAGCTAAATCTTGGGGTGATTCTGGTGCGACAACTACACCACCACCACTTTGCCTAACTGCACGTGCTGCCGTACCTGAAGCAGGAACAGAAGCAATAATTGGACTTCCTGAAGCTAACAATAATGGTATTTTGGAAGGCATATTAAAAGAAATGACGTTGCGTTTTTGCACAACTAAACCAATATCAGCCGCCGCTAACATCTGGGGTAACTTCTCTCGCGGTTGGAGTGGTAACAATAAAACATTATCAGCACCACAAGCCAAACAATATTTTTGCAGTCTTTTCAAAGCCTTAGATTCCCCAGCAATTACAAAAGCAATCTCAGGAATATGTGTTAACGATGCTGCTGTTTCAATTACCGTTTCTAAACCTTGAGTTAAAGCAATATTGCCTGAATAAAGCACCACAAATTTATCCTCTAACTTGTGAATAGCTTTCCAGTTTTTAGCTTGTTTTGGCAAAGGGCGAACAAAATTTACATCTACCCAATTAGGAATGCAGGCAATTTTGTTGATTGGAACTTTCTTACTAACTAAATTTTTAACAAACCCCTCGGCAATCACGCTAATTGTATGAGCTTTTCTATAAGCAAACTTCTCTAAAGTCTCTAAAGCGCGAATCATAAATTTATTTTTTAATAATCCAGTTTTGATTGCAGCTTCAGGTAAAATATCTTGGACATTCAAAACCAACGGACAATTATAAAACCAACTTAATAAAGCTGCCGGTAATGAAACTAATAAAGGTGGAACAGTTAAAAGAATAACATCAGGTCGCCAACCATTTAAAGCTTGAGGCAAACTTGTAAATACAAAGCTTAATTCTAATAACAATCTATCAATTAAATTAGGCTTAGATTTAATTCTTAAATAACATCTTTGAATAGTGACACCCCCTTTCTCTTCTGTGGTGTACCATTTACCCCGATACTCCTCATAAATCTCCCGCTGTGGATAATTCGGCATACCCGTAATTACCCGCACTTGATGTCCCTTTTTTACTAACCCCTCAGCAAGCTCAGTCATTAAAGGCGCAATGCCGATGGGTTCGGGATGATAATTATAGGAATAAATTAGAATCTGCATTTACATCGATTTTTTATAACTTTATTGGGAATTTATATAGGGCATGGCGATAACTCCCAGAGTATCGACCCACTCTAATAGCATTCGCAAGTATACTAAGTTACAGCAAATAATTTAGCTAGCATCATAGAGATAGGTAATAAACTTAACGATAGCAAACCATAAGTAAAACCTGCGAAACAACAGCTAAGAGTTGCATCTAATACTATAATAGATAAAACTCCCGAGCGCACTGCTGTACGTATATTTGCTGCACTTGGGTGACTAACAGCTTGCATAAAAGGTAACATAACGCGCCAACTCAGTAGAATCACGAATGGTAATACCGCTAAGAAATAAGATTTATTAAACCAACCCAGCCCTAATAGTCCCCCAATAACCATACCCATTAATATTAAAGCTACAACACCGGTACTGCGTTTTCCACCATGCACTTCACCTTGGCTGATAGCTGTAATTGCAGCAATATAAGTAATGGGAATCAAAGCCAAATACCAGTTTTCCCTCAACATTGGTGACAATATACTCACACCCAAGAGCAAATTACCACCGCGACAAATCCCCATATTTAAAGGGCCAAAAAACCTATAATGTTTTCCGTAAGCATCGTAAAGCAAAGCCGCAGCAGCCACACCACAGGCAATACAAAAACTTAACCAAGAAACTTGAGCCGCAGCGAATACACCAACACTTAAAAATACGCTTCCCAAAACAACTGCTCCCCTTCTGGAGCTTCTACCGCTGGGAATTGGTCTTTCCGGTCTTTCTTTAGCATCTAAATCGGCATCAAATACATCGTTAAATACAACACCACCACCATATAAACCAGTAGTAGCCAAAATTAACCATGCAACAGGTAGCGGATTATCCAGTACGGAAAAACCCGAAGCCGCAATACCCGCAAGCACATCCGCCCAAGCGGTAATAATATTCGCAGGTCGTGTTAACTGTAGATAAGCCCAAAAGCTATTGGTGTTTAAAGTTGCCGTGTTCATATTTTTATAGGAGGGAGAGGGGGTAGAAGGCAATACGGTTTAGTTAAGAAATTAATCTGTTGAGACAAGCAGGGGGAGCAGGGGGAGCAGGTGAGAGAGATACAGCACTTTGCAAGTACATGAGGTACAGAGGGAGCAGGGGGAGCAGGGGGAGCAGGGGGAGCAGGGGGAGAGAAGGACAGCGATTACTAAACTGTATTGGGTGAGGAGTTAAAATGTACCGATCAATAGATGAAATCTGCTGTAATTCCTAACTGCTGACTGCTCACTGTTCACTGTTCACTGCTCACTGCTCACTGCTCACTGTTCACTGTTCACTGATTTACTCAATCAATGCGTATTCAGATTCAGATTTTTCAACAACTGGCTTTTGTCCGCGCAGTACCGAGTTACCGCTGAATAATTCTCGTTGATCGATTGGTGATGGATTCAACCAGTCAGATTCCTTGATTTGCCCACTTTGGCTGTATGCTGCAAGAGCATTTTCGTAGCAGGTGGCTCGCATATGCGCTTCTGGAATTCCTCTTTCAATCATTAATTGAGCGGTTTTTGGAACTGCTAAAGGATCGCTTACTCCCCAATCGGCGCTGCTATCAACAATAATGCGTTCGCAACCGTATTGCCGTACAACTTCCACCATCCGAGCATTACCCATTTTGGTATTGGGATAAATTGTAAATGCTGCCCAGAAACCTCTATCTAATACTTCTTTGACAGTTTCTTCATTGTTATGATCCATTACCACCTTGGATGGTTCCAAACCATGTTCGATACATACATCCATGCTGCGACTAGTACCCGCTTTTTTATCTCGGTGCGGTGTATGAATCATCACCAACATATCTAATTCTTTCGCTAATTCTAGCTGTAAGCGAAAATACTTGTCTTCCGCCGGTGTCATGTCATCGTAACCAATTTCGCCAATGGCAACAACGCCTTCCTTACAAGCGTACAAAGGCAATAATTCCATTACCTGTTCCGCCAAAGGCTCGTTATTTGCTTCTTTTGAATTCAAGCCAATAGTGCAATAATGCTTGATGCCAAACTGCGAAGCCCGAAACCTTTCCCAGCCGACCAAGCTGCTGTAATAATCTTGAAAAGAACCAATATTTGTTCTTGGTTGTCCCATCCAAAAAGCAGGTTCAATTACCGCAACAATACCCGCATCACGCATTTTTTCGTAATCATCGGTAGTGCGGGAACTCATATGAATATGTGGATCGATAAACATAATATTTTAGTTGATAGTAGTTAGTAGTTAGTAGTTAGTAGTTAGTTGATGGGAATTGGGCATTGTGAAAGTTGATATTTATTCTTCTTTCCCCTATTTCCCTCTCTCATTTCACTTAAGATTGTTCCAAGTCAGTCTTCCTGCTCGAATATCGTTTTGTAATTCTGGATATCGAGCTAAAATATCTTGGGCTTGGGGTAAAGGACATTCAGCACAAGCTAAAGCAACTGCGATTCTTTCAAGTAACTTCTGCTTTCCTTTACCGTTTGAATCGGTTTTAGTTTGAGAATCAGTTAAAACGCGCTGTAAATCTGCTAACATCTCATCGTTGGCGAATTTCCCCACACATCGCCACAATTGGGGCGATACATCGCGTCTGGCTGCCCATCTTTCATGAGCGTAATCGACCAGCATCCTTGCCAAATCAGGGTTTGCTCTTTCGTCAATTCCTTCAATTAAATGTAAAGGGCTACCAACAAACAAAGCTTTTAAAACCATCTGATTCCAAGCTAGATTATCTAAATATTTAGCTGGATAGGGATTTTGCAAAGCAACGGCATTGAAAACCGCTGTCATATTACTGCGGATACCTTCAGCCGCCCGATGGCGAAATCTTTCGGGATTGGGAAGCAACGGCAATGCTTGATATAGCGCTACTAATTCCCTAACGTCGGCAGCGGCAAATACTCGATCTAATGTCTGTAAATATTTATCCGCATCATCAGACGGTAAACTTAATACCAGTAATGTACGAGCAGCTTGGTCTATAGTCCATTCAACTGGATGCCAGTTATTGCATACATTAGAGGCTGATTCCAGTTCTTCTAAGGTCGGCAGAATATTTTCTTTCTCTGTATAACGAGGTACAGCACTGAAAGCTGTAAAAAATAAAAAAGGTGCCTCACCATTGCTTATCTGCTGTCGCTTTTGATTCAACCAGTTGAGAGCTTGAGTATTGACTTGTCGCGATACCCAGCGATAAAGTAAATCTTCAGCAGTAATATTTTGTGTTTTTGTATAACTAGTTGCTAGAGACATTTGTTTATATCATTTGGGAATGTATATATAATTTTTCCTGTGCTTATTTTTGTATAGTGCTTTGGCTATAAAGCTTTGACTGTAATTTACCAAAACTTGAAATATGCCACTGCAAAATATTACGAAAGTTGGTGTAATCAAAACGGCGATCGCACTAAGTCATTACCCCAACCAGACGGCTTTTAATGACTTTTTTAATGAGAATCTTACGATTTTAGTAGTTGTAATTCGTTAAAAAGCTCTGTTGCTTTAACGACATTCTATCCTCGTCAAAGAACTATTTTGTAAAGATTGCAAAAATATTTGCTATTTAATTAGAAATAATACTTATGACCAACCTAATCAGGACTTACGCAAAATCAACGTCATTCCGTCATTACGAGCGATAGCGACGTATGAGCGCGAAGCTGCGGCTCATAAACCTCGCGATTTCCTCGTTCCTTGGCTCTGCCTCAAATGAAGGCAGAGCCTTCAGATGCTGTTCCCAGCCAGAGACTGGGAACGAGAATTAAACGAGAATTAATAAGGTAAAATCCTAAATTAAGCAGATTGCTTATTTTTCTTTAACTTAGTTGCAGCAGCACCAAGGGCAAATACTCCAAAACCTAATAAAGTTGCAGGTTCGGGTACTTTTGTGACAACTTTCTTACCTTCTACATTTAATACCTGTACGCGACCTTGGAAAAAATCACCAACATAAACTTTGCCGTTATTGTACTGCAAACCAGCACTCCAGTTGAATCTACCCGGTCTCAAGTCCAAGGGCTCGCCAAATGGAGGTTGACCTAGCTGGGGAGGACGAACAATTTCCCCTTCCTCGTTGACAGCTGGTTCGCCGTATATTGTTAACAAGTTACCTTCTTTATCAAATACTTGAACGCGGCTGTTTTGAGAATCCGCTACGTAGATATTATCTTGTTCGTCCACATCGATACCGATTGGCTCGTTGAATTGTCCCGGTGCTACACCTTCTGTTCCAAAAGCAAACAAAGGATTAGTATCGGAATCAAGTACCTGAATTCGGTTATTGAACTGGTCGTTAATGTAAATTCTGCCAGTATTTTCAGATATAGCTAAACCAGCAGGTCCGTTGTACTGTCCTGGCTCGGAACCCAAGCTACCGTAGGTTTTGACTAATTCGCCACCTCGACCATAAACTTTAACTTCGTCACCACTAAAATCGGTTACGTGTAAGTTTCCTTGAGCGTCAAAATCCATACCCCCAGGACCGAAGAAAATATCTCCTTCTCCTCGACCACTGAAAGAACCGAAGGAGGTAACAAATTCTCCACTATCGGGATTATATACATCGATTTCGCTGTTAAAAACGTCACCTACGTATAAGTTGCCGGTGATGGAGTCAAATTTCAAATCGGCTGGTTCGTCAAAACCTCTTCCTTTCTCCTGAGAACCAACTCCCCCAATTGAACGTAAGTAAGTACCGTCAGGGCTAAATACATCGACTTTGTTACCAACGTTGGGATTAAAAGTACCGTCAGGGTTTAAACCACGACCGTTACTTACATAAATGTTGCCATCTGCATCGCGCTCTCCCACACCTTGAGGAACGAAAAGCTGTCCGGGAGCAAATCCCGGCTCGCCAATAGACTTATCGTATGTAAGACTTATTGCTTTAGCTTCGGCAGTTGCTGCCAAAAACATAAATCCCGCACTCGCAAGAGCTAGCGATAAATTTGCTATCAATCTCATCCTTGAAACTCCCGATACTGCTAGTTTACTTTTGATTCGGTAATCTCTCCAGGAATTCACCTGGAACTCTTAGAACAAGTCGCTGCCGATTAAATTTGAATTAAATTTGATTTCAATTCATCAAACAGCAACTTGCTGCTTTTTTTACTTTTAAAGTTCTAAGTATTATCAACAGTTAACTGCTAACAGTTAACTGCTAACTGCTAACTGTTAACTGCTAACTGTTAACTGTTAACTGTCAAAGAGTTTCAACCTTGTCCAAGATTTCTTCTAGCTTTTCTTCCTGAAGCTTACGCTTCTTGTATCGAGAAGTTGCTCCTGCTGCTGCAACTCCTAATAAGCCAAGTATGGAAGCAGGTTCGGGAACTTTTGTAGATTTTTGAGTGCTCTTGTCTAAGCTAATCTTGACTAATTGTCCTTGTTCTGCTAAACGAGCGCGGTTGGCAGTGTATAAAGCACCATCACGATAAGTTAAACCAGAAGCTGCTTCTAAACCGTTGCCGTTCCAAATGGTTTCGCGAGTTCCATCGGCAGCCACCCTAATAATCGAACTGCTAATATCACCGATTACTTCACCACCTTGAAGAATATTTTTCCACTCGGAAGTATTCATGTGTTGCAAAACGTAGAGGTTGCCTTCTTCGTCGTATGCTGTACCTGTCAACTGAGTAAAGCCATCACCACCGTTGGTAATTGTCTCGTTGATATTCAAATTTTCGTCAACTGAATATAGACGCGCTCTACCTTCTGGATAAGGGAAGTAAGAATATTCAGCTACGGTGAAATCACCATCGGGAGATTCGGTAATTCCTGTAGGTACCGATTGAAAGGTAATGGGAAAATCTTGACTTGCTTCTTCTCCTCCTGGAGGTGGTCCGCTTGGTGCATCTTCGCCACCGGGTGCTGGTGGTAATCCGGGTGAATCTGGGATTTCACCAGGGGGTTCAAAGCTAGGAAATTCAAGTTCGCTTTGGTCAACTGGTAGTATGGGGAACGCCGCTACATCTTGAATACCACCTTGGTCAAGTGGAGTCTTCCAAATTACGTTTGCACCACCATCAACCACAAAAGCTGTATTATCCTTAATTGTCATCGCATAAGGATTGGTGATGATATCGGTACCATCGGGATTGTTATCGACTTCGTACTGAGCAAAGTCGGCAACTTCTCTTCCTAAAGCACCTTTTTCTAGGTCTACTTCATATAATTTTCCCAGTGTAGGAGTCTGTAAAATCGGTCCACTAGTAGAAGGATCGCCAGCATATCCCATTAGTAGATAAGCATTTCCTTTGCCATCAAATTTTAAATCCGCAGGTCCAGCCGCTTGCTCTCCAAAGGGAGTTAAAGCCAAGGAAGCCAAGTCTGGAATCACTGTTTGAGTGCTGCCGTCGGTACCAATTTTCAGCAAGGAACCTGTATTACCAGCACACAAGGGAATAAATTGCGAACTTGGAGATGGAACGCATCTTCCGTCTTCTCCATCTCCACCTCTACCGCTTGTTGTTAGATAAATATTTCCCTCAGAGTCAAAGTCAAAGTTACGAGGGTTATCCAATCCGTCTGCTAGCACTGACAGCGAAGCTGCTCTTGCTGTATTTGTGCCAAATATCGAGGCGATGCCTACCGTAAAAAGCGTTAAAGCAATTGACTTAAACTTCATAGTTTGTGAAATCGATTAATAGTTTATGGAATAAATGCGGTTCTTTGAAGAACAGCCCCAATTATTGGGATATTAATATCAAGCATAAAATTAGCTTGAAACTTGTTTCCGTTTAAATATCCTGCGTTTTGACAATCTATAACGCCCTACTAGATATGAGAACGGGGAATATTTTTAGTCGGATTCTCAACTTTGATAATCTGTCCAATTCCCGGACGACCACCTTTATTGATGATATAAAAATCACCATCTGGTCCTATTGTCAAGGCTGAAGGCATTTCCAATCCATTACCCTCGATAACCGTTGTACGCTCGCCGTTTGGAGCAATTTTAATCAATGCTCCATCTGCTTTTCCTTTCCAGCCTGATTGGTTCATATGTTGCAAAACATACAAACTACCATCGGCATCAAAAGCCATATCTATTAACTGAGTAAATCCTTGTGCGAAAACTTCAACTTCGCCTGAATTCCCAATTCTGTATATGTTTGCCCCTGCTTCGGGGAAAGGAAAGCCACTAAATTCGCAAACGTAATAAGCTCCATCGACACCTTTAACTACATCTGTAGGTACCGATTGAATGGACACCTCAGATGGTGGAGCTTGTGGATAAGCACCAGGGGGTGGAACATGTCCCCGGTCAAAGTTCTGCGATTTCGCACCGGGAAATATTGGATTAATTAATATCCGTTCGGGAATCGCAGCGATTAATTTTAAATCGCCGCTATCAGTATTTATGCTGAAGAGACTGTTCGCGCCCGCATCAACCACTACCAATTTATTGCCATCTACGTATAAAGACAAGGGATTACTGGCAACTTCATTATCCCTTGATGCAATCTTGTTTAAGACTTCACAATTAGTGATATCTGCTATACTTGACAAAGTATTATTACTTAAATTAAATGTAATTATTTTTCCTAAATCTGTATTGCCGAGAGATTTGCGAAAAACTGGATTTGCTGCATATCCCAACACAATATAAGCTTTCCCCGTACTATCAAATTTGATATCGTGGGGACCTGCCGCACCGGAACCATCAGGAAATGCCACGGAGGGTAAACCTGTTAAAACACGTTTAGTGATGCCATTTTCAACTTTGCAAATGGCACCACTCAAACCGTAACTTAAATTACCTTGACCGCTAGGAGAAGGAATTGATGGTCCATCTCCACCAGTTCCTGCTTCTGCGACATACAAATTACCTTCGCAATCGAATGTTAATCCTTTGGGATTATCAAAACCTTCGGCAATTATCGTAAAAGATTTATTTGTAAGTTGCTGTAGGCTCATCTATCTTCATATAAATTACTTAAGATTACTAATAAAAATTGTAAAGAAAGCACCCTGATGATAAATAGATTTTTGAATTCATTCCCATGAAAGATTCAAATTATTATTGTGGAATATAGCTCATGCCTCGATTAAAGCTCTCCATGTTGCCAGCCTTGCTTTCGAGCATCCGTTTGATGTTCATGCTTTCAGCACCCAAATCTTCAATTTGTAGCTTGCCATGAATTTCAGATTTATCGGCTTTCCAAAAACTGATTCGATGCATAATAAAACCACTTGCTTGTGGATCTGCAAATGCATAAGAAGTAGGTATTAACAGCATGGGAGTCCGCTGATAATATTCAAATTCTGGATAGTAGAATTCTTGTTCGAGCAAGTAGTATTTACTCAAGCCATGCAACTGCACGCTGGCTTTTACTTTGCGATCGTACTCATCTAAAAACTCTCCTTCAGACTGAGAAATTTCACCATTAGCCCTGAGTAAATGTGCCCAATCCTCCATATTTCGCAAGTCTTGCAGGAATTCGATACCCATTTCAATTGGAGCATCAACATAGATAGTATCGGTATCTACAAAATGTTTTCCTTTCGCTGCCGAAGTTAAACCAGCTTTACGTTCTAAGTTTGCTTTTAAGGAACGACATTCGGAAGTATGTACTGTATGAATTCCTTGCATAATCATGCCGGTTTGCCGTTTGGGATCGACAAAACTCAACCAGTGAAAATACACGCCTTGTTCGCTAGTACCGGGTTCAATATAATCGGTAGGGAAAAGCAGCACTGGATAAACTTGGAAATATTTTTCGTATTCCAATCCACAGTGCCATTCAATGCCATAAAATTTGGGATTTTCGAGCTTTTTTACGTGATAGTAAAGGTCTTCGTGGTAGCCAGATGCGGTTCCCCTATAGGTATTGTCATCAATTTTTTCTTTCATCCGACTAAACAGCGTCCATTCATCCAAATTCTTAAGACTACAAAGATAGTCAAAAGCTGTTTTAGGCGAATTTGCAATATAAGCCGATGTCGCAAATGTATTTTTTTCCATTAGCACCCCTCTACAGTTAACAGTTAACAGTTATCAGTTATCAGTTATCAGCTTTTACCGTTTTTACCGTTAG
The DNA here is from genome assembly GCA_039820645.1 of Cyanobacteria bacterium J06633_8. Lineage (GTDB taxonomy): Bacteria > Cyanobacteriota > Cyanobacteriia > Cyanobacteriales > Nostocaceae > Rivularia. The sequence goes on from JBCBPQ010000025.1 coordinate 10,400, forward strand.
AAGACACAGAAGTTGCTAAAACTTTTTTCAGATTTTTAGCGTTAGCAATTCTTTCTTCTGCTAACTGTTTAGAAGCATCATCTGTGGTAATTTGTTGGTTTTCGGCTCGGTCAAATATATCAAGTAAAGTATTATAAATATTCCTTACTTGCCTAAAGGCTTTTTCTTCGTTGTAACCAATCATTTCGTTATAAACGTTGATTAACCCTCCTGCATTAATTACATAATCGGGAGCGTACAAAATACCTTTTTCAACAAGCATCATTCCATCTTGTTTTTCCTGACCAAGCTGATTGTTTGCAGCACCAGCGATTACTTTCGCTTTAATTTGAGGAATTGTCTCGGCATTAAGAGTTCCACCCAAAGCACAGGGAGAAAATACATCAACATCAAGCTGATAAATTTCTGAAGGTTCTACTACCGTAGCACCAAATAAACCCTTAATTTCTGCCGTTCTTTCGGGATTAATATCAGTTACAAACAGTTCTGCACCATTTTCATGTAAATGGCGGCAAAGATTTTTACCAACATTTCCCAATCCCTGAACTGCTACTTTTAATCCTTTCAAATTGGAAGTTTTTAAGCGAAACTCTACAGCCGCTTTCAAACCTAAATATACTCCCCATCCCGTTACAGGTGCAGGTCCTCCAGATTTTTCTTCAACACCTACAACATAATTAGTTTCTTTACTAATCTTGCGGACATCTTCCGGAGTCATATTCACATCTTGACCGGTAATAAAACGCCCGTTCAAGCTATTGACAAAACGTCCATAAGCATATAAAAGTTCGTCAGTTTTATCAGCAGGATTTCCTATAATTACCGCTTTACCTCCACCAACTGGAATGTTGGCACAAGCAGCCTTATAAGTCATACCCCGACTCAAACGTAAAGCATCTTTTAATGCATCTGCTTCCGATGCATAAGGCAACATTCTTGTTGCCCCCATTGCCGGTCCTAAACTTGTATCGTGAATCGCAATTATTGCTTTTATATCTGGGTCTTTTCCATTGCAAAATAATACTTGTTCGTGACCCATTTCTGTCACATTTTCAAAAAGATTCAAACTAAGAACTCCTAATAAATTATATTCATGCAATAAAAGTTATTTGTTAGTAGTTAGTAGTTAGTGGATAGTGGTTAATAGTGCAATACAGTTGCCGCCTCTGCAATATTCTCTCCGGCTGCAAGTCTTGGTACAGATAAATTTCTTTACTGAACCGTATTGCTTAATAGTGGGAGTATCTTCTTCCCCGATTTATAGGGAACATTCCGGCTCACCTTACCGAGAATTCATTGAAATAACTATATAATTTCTGAAAATTCCTAATACTCCTAACTACTTTCACCCCGAGGGTGTGGATCATCAACTAACTACTATCAACTAACTACTATCAACTAACCACCATCAACTAACCACCATCAACTAACTTCCTTAAATATTCGGAAATGATGCTTGTACTTTTGGCTTTTGTTCGGAAGTGGATTTCACTCCTTGAGAAGCCAAACCTTTATTGCGTCCTTTAGAAGGAGCTGCCCTATCTGGGTCAATCAGAACATCAATTATCATTGGACCATTTGCCGCGATCGCAGTTTCTAAAGCTGCTGTAATTTCAGATTCTTTAGTAACGCGAATCCCTTTTGCTCCCATTCCCCGAGCAATCATTTCAAAATCAGTCTCAGGGAGAATTGCATCTGCCCCCGTCATTCCCAACATTTTCATCCCTTGATGGCACATGTTGTAACGAGCATCGTTAAGGACAATCCAAATAGCCGGAATCTGATATTTAACTGCCGTGCTGATTTCGTTATTCATCAACATAGCTCCGTCTCCAACAATGGCTACGGCAATTCCATCGCGAGCTTGAGCCGCACCGACTACACCAGTAACAGCATGTCCCATCGCGCCAACTCCAGTGCTGACTCGATAACGATTTGCTTGACTAAATCGCAATAGATTCGTTGACCAAGTGAACGAGTTGCCGCATTCAGCCATGACAACCGCATCGGTACCATCAACAATTACCTTCTGAATCGCTTCCATTAATATTTCTGGTCTAATGGGTGATTCTTGTCCGGCTTCAACTGCTAAACGTTCCGGTTTCGGTAAAGATGAAGGCTGAGATGCTTGTAATTGAGACTCTGATTTTTCTTCAGCTTCCAATATATTTAGCAACTGCAAAACAAAGGCTTTTACATCTGATTGAATTCCTATAGTTTCTGCATGAGGATAAGCAACTCCCGGTACATTAGGATCTATATCGACATGGATAAAACCTGCGGATGGAACCATTTGTTGATTCCAAAAAGATGTCGGCTCACTCAATCTACTTCCCAAGACCAAAGTCCGGACAGGAACCTGTTCTTGCATGTATGTCATTACAGAACCGTGACCTCCCAAACCAGTTACCCCAATAAACTGAGGATGGTTTTCTGGGAAAATTCCTTTACCCCGAGGGGAACACATTACTGCTGCTCCGGTTTTCTCTGCCAACTGACGGATTTCTGAAGCTGCACCACGGGCACCAAATCCTAACCAAATAGCAAAGGTTCCACTTCTAAGTAACTTCGCTACATTCGCTACTACTTCTGTATCAGTAGTGACTAAAGAACAGCTAACCCCTTGCTCTGGTAAGTGAGTCTCATCCATGAGCATGTTTTGTACCGCAGTAGGGATGGTCAAATGAGCTACATACCCACCTGGTTGAGAAATTCCTAGAGCAAGTTTACGAAATATTTGTGGTAATTGAGCCGGAGATTCTACTGTGCTAGCATAATTAAACACCGTTCCCGTAGTAAAAATACCACTACTAGGTAAGGTGTCGGTACTGGTTTCCTGAATTGCCCACCGTCCTCGCTGCGGTGCGGAGGTGCAAGCTGACAGCAAAATCACTTTTGCACCTTCACCACGGGCAGCAAATAATCCGGTTAAAGCATTTGTTATACCAGGTCCTGCTGTGGTAAACACCACAGTAGGATTACCGCTAGCAAAATAACCTTCTGTAGCAGCAAACGCCGCTCCAGCTTCATGACGAAAATTCAGTACATCAATATCGCTATTAGATAAAGCGCCCCAGAGTGATGCCATAGCACCTCCGGAAACGCCGTAGGCTGACTTTACTCCCAAATTTTCAAACATTTGGGCAACTGCATCAGCAACAGTCATATTTTCGTTGTTCTTTTGAATAGCTTCGATTGCAGTCGCTTCTACGGAACTACCATTTAGAACTTCCTTGTGATTATTTTCATTCTCAGGAGAAGCTCTTTTAGTTAAATTTTGAACCATTATTTAATATACGCTCCCTGAACGAGGGTTGGGTGTACCTGACTATTTACGACTTTTTGGATGAGCTTATAATTGCAACAAAAATCTTGGGTTATGCTTCTTTACTATTTCCTTATAACTTCACACCCAGCCTTACAAACACCGGGAATGGCTAATTACCACTTTTGCCGTCAGTAGAAAAATTTTAACTAGAAAAGCAAAACAACCAAAACTCTGTGTTTATAGAAACAAGCCTACATTTTCCTTGTATGTTGCTGCAATGAAAAATCTTTTGATTACATTGCCTATTCTTTTGTTTCTCTTTACATTTTGAACCGACTATATAACTATTGAGACAATTGACTTATCATTTCAACTAAGCATAGTTACCAGTCAGGACGGTCAATACAAAGCTTTTTTATACTTAAATTTATATTCATTATTTATTGGTAATAGTAAGTGATAATCAAAATTAAATCTACAAATAGATAAGCAAATATACTGATTGAGAGCAGATTATATTAAGGCTGAAAATCACTTAATTTCCCAGAGCAATACTAAATAGTATAGTGATGTTCTCGTTTATATATCAGGACTTACGCAATTGTCACATTAGCTGGTTGGTGCGTGACGCTACAAGTATTATAATCACGTTCAAATTTATTCCAGGAGTACAGCACCCTACGAAAAAATATGTCGTTTGCGTAAGTCCTATATATATATCTCTAGATAGATACATAAAATAATAAAGCCTATATTGGCGTTTGCAAGTATCTCCCGTGACAGATGCTTTACAAGCAAATTTTATAGTTAAATTCTCAAAGAAATAATGAGAAAATAAATTAAGTTAAATGAAACAAGCTGGTTAATATTTTCTCTTACAAGCAATAACTATCAGTAAATTTTCTTTTATGCCTTTTAAATTTGCTAAGTGTAATGACAAGAATATTGCAGATAAATAGTCAAATATTATACTTGATTTGTTTTTTTTTCAACGCTGTGAATGAAAGCAGAAATCAAGTCATTCTAATAACACCTATTTAATAGAGCAGATATTCAGCTTCAATGAACATCTATTTATATGTATCTCTAAAGTAACTCGATTTTATTTTTTCTACTATTTGATTACTTTGTATGACAACTATTTCCAAGAACTGATTCAGTCATTGTCTAATTAATGTTGCAATTGAAAGTTGTACCTTAACTAGAAAAAAGATTTTTACATGTCGTTTCTAATACATACATTATTTACGTGAAGCAGTTTCTAGAAATAAATATAAATTTTTCTGTAAAGTTATATTAATTTTTCTAATTTTTTGATAATTTAAATCTAACGGAAGTAATTGCGAGTTAGTTCGCAAAACAATTGTTTTATAGAGAACTATAAGCAAAAATACTTACCGAAACTGCTTTGATTGTGATTTGTTGCTAGCCATGTTGCAACTGAGCATCAAATCGTTGAATTTTCAAGCCAACTCAAGTAGCAAGTAAATTTTAATGACATTATGATTATTGAACCCAACTCTAAAATCGGGTTAGAAATCCAAGAAGAGTCAAAAGTAGCTCAGATACTTGTCAATCACTTTAGAAACCCTGTCTTTTGCGTAGGAGAAGATGGTAAATTTATTTATGTGAATGATGCCACTTGTTCGCTTGTTGGATATTCACGAGAAGAGATGCGTTCGTTGGCGTTAAAAGATATAGATGCTAATTGGCAGAAAGAAAAATGGCTACACCAATTGCAGCTACTCAAACAGCAAGGTTCAATAAGCTTGGAAACTTGCTACCGAGACAAAGCGGGTGAGATTTTTACTGTTAATTTGACTTTGATTCTAGAAGAATTAGAAAGTAAGCAAGTATGTTGTGTATATGCTTACAGAGAAACTAAAGAACAACAAAATTCCCAATTGCAGCAGCCGGAATTAGCTTCTCCAAATATTAGAAACGGTTTAGAGCAAGAAATTGTTGAATATCAGAAAACAGATGATGACTTGAAAAGTTCTCTTTCTTTGCTGAGTTCAACCTTAGAATCTACTGCAAATGGCATACTTGCGATAAACTTTGATGGAGAGATACTTTATTACAACCAAAAATTTATGGATTTATGGCATTTGCCACCAGAAATTAGGTTATCAAGAAACTGTAGTAAAGCGAAAGCTTTTTTTGAAAGTCAGATTGAAGATGTAGAAGTGTTTCGTTCGCATATTTGGGAATTACCTACAAAATCGGATTCAGAAACTTATAATCTGTTAAAATTGAAAGATGGTAGGATATTTGCACACTATTCAGAACCTTATATACTCAATGACAATATTATTGGTAGAGTGTGGAGTATCTGGGATATTACAGAATCAAGACGAACGGAGGAAGCACTAAAGCAAAATGAAGCGAGATTCCGTACTTTAGCTCAAAATACGGAAGCAGGTATTATTCTAGTTCATGATGATTATGTTTGTTACGCCAATCGAGCAGCAGAAATGCTAACTGGCTATTCAGTGAAAGAATTAACTCATAAAAATTTTAAGTTTGAACAACTAATTCAAACCAGACAACACAGACAGGTACGCAAGCAAGATGGAGCTACAACTTGCCAGTATGAAGAGATGCAGATTAACACAAAGCAAGGTTTTTCTCGCTGGTTAGCTTGTACCTTAGAGCGACTTAATGGAGTGCTTGATTTTGCTGGTAAGGAAGTAGAAATGATTACGGCAATTGATATTACCGACTATAAGCAAGCCGAATCCGAACTTCGACAAGCCTTAGAGCAAGCCAGGAGATTGAGCCAACTCAGACAGCGATTTGTTTCCATGCTTTGTCATCAATTTCGTACTCCACTCAACATAGTTTCTTTCTCTTCTGACTTACTCAGACGCAATATTCATCAGTGGAGTCAAGAGAAAAATCACTCCTATCTCGACTTAATTCAAGACGCTGTAGAACAAATAAGTGAATTACTCGATGAAATCCTCTTGTTTGGTAAAGCTGAAGCTGATACATTGAAATGCGAACCCAGACAACTGGATATGAAGCAATATTGTCGCGATATCATAGCACAGATTTATTTAGCTGGAGGTAAGCAGAAAGCAATAAACTTCCAAAGTAAAGGCGAATGTTCGACTCGGAGCGTAGATCCTAAATTATTACATCATATTTTAACTAACTTACTTTCTAATGCTATTAAATATTCCGCAGGTAGTAATCCAGTCACCTTAGAACTTATATGTGGAAAGGAGGATGTTATTTTTAACATCATAGATCGAGGAATAGGTATTCCAGCAGTAGATCAACAACAGATATTTGAGCCATTTTATCGAGGTAGCAATATTGATAGTATACCGGGTACGGGACTAGGTTTATCGATTGTGAAAACTCTTGCAGATATACATGGATGTGAAATCTCCCTGTCAAGTGAAGTTGGCGTGGGAACTACTTTTACTTTAAAACTACCATCACCATTAGGGACTTCCAATTGGTGAGCAGGGGGAGCAGGGGAAGCAGGGGAAGCAGGGGGAGCAGGGGAAGCAGGGGGAGCAGGGGGAGAAGAAATCTGATAGTCGTTTAGATGCAAAATTGAGTAATTTAATTTTTGGATGTTCCTGTTTACTGAATTTTCGGCTCTTACTGTTTCAAAACAAATCTTCAATTCATCAATAATAATTATTGTATAGCTAATCAACTATATAACTAAATATATATCTATATTTTTTTAATATCCTTATTCACTCGGCGTAAAATTCCAAAACCCAACCTGTATAGTAATTATGATGAACGCAGTCTCAAAGAAAATCCTGGTAATTGAAGATGATGCTCGTACCCGAAATATGTATTTAGATGGGCTTGAAAACGAAGGGTTTGAAATGATAAGTGCGTCGAATGGTAGTACCGGAATCCAGAAAGCAGTTTCTAATTTACCAGATTTAGTCATTTGTGATATTTTGATGCCCGATATTGATGGTTTCACCGTTTTAAGAAAATTGCGTCAAAATCCCCTCACAGCTATTATTCCATTTATCTTTTTGACAGGTAGAGGTAGCCAAGAAGATTTTCGTAAAGGTATGGATTCTGGTGCTGATGATTATATAGCCAAACCCGCAACAGTTGAACAGTTATTAAAAGCGATAGCTGCGAGATTGGAGAAAAAGCAGGCTTTCTTGAGTCATTGTTGTGCAAATTATGGCATGTCCCTATCGGGATTCAAAGAGACTGCTTCATCAAAAGAAGAAAAGTCAATTTTTCCTGTAGTGCCTCAGTTGAAAGAAGTTTTTGATTTTATCGAAGCTAATTATCAAAAGGGAATTACATTAAGCGATGTAGCTGAGGCTGTTGGTTATTCGGCAGCTTACTTAACCAATAGAGTAGCCAAAATAACAGGAGAAACAGTAAACAGTTGGATAGTCAAGCGTCGGATGTCAGCCGCACGCTCTTTACTCAAGAGTACCAGTCAAAATATAGAAGAAATAGCTACCAACGTCGGCTATCAAAATGCCTGTCATTTTTCTCGACAATTTCGCCAACATCACGATATGCCTCCCCAAGCTTGGAGAAAAAAGCATCAATTAATAGAACGTTATACAGTTGAAGTTTAAAATAAGGTTAGTAATAATTGGGCGTTGCTGAATGCCGGTATGAATTTAAATGTAGAGACGCGATACCCTTGCGTCTCTACAAGCCAATTCGTGGATAACGAGGGGTTCGTAACTGTTATCTAATTTCTACCAAGATATAGACATATATACCCATATTGTCCAGATATGGAGCTTTGAGAAGGTAAATTGTAAAAAAATATTCGCTAGTGAGTTAGCAAAGAAACTGAGAGAAGAGTATCTTCTTCTAGAGAATGCTTGCCTTCACTTTGGTATAGATGCTAATAATTGGCTAGATTTAGCGCAAAAAATAAACAATGATACTGATGAGCTAAATATTCACCATCAAGAGCAACTTCAAGTCAAACTCAATGATAATACTTCTGCTAAGTACACCTTGATATCGTAATCCGTTTATATACTTGCATAATTAAGTACTAATACAGCACGATTACGTACTTAATCATAACTTTATAAATAAGCCATGAAATTAAAGTATATTTGATTATTTCGTGGCGACAAAAGATATATGTTATACGTAAATAGAGCAAATTATTGATAAAAAATTAGATTGTGAAAAGGATTAATTTTTATGTACACATTCACAAATGTTTCATTATTAAATGATTTTAATGCTAAGACATTTCAGGAAATAATATATTAATCATCAAATATTAATTGTTAATTATCTATTTTAAGCAGAGTCAATTTAAAATCAGACATTTCAATGACTTATTTAAATTAACTCCGTTTAATCAAATAATCAAATCAAATATTATTACTTTAATAGAAGTAGATCAATCGGAAAAGACTTATGCAAATTATTTAAAAATAATTAATATTACACGTTTTTTAGAGTCATAACTTACGCAGTCGCCATAATTTTCCAAGGTTTGAGATGGCTTATTTACGTCGCAATGACTATAGTTACTTTACCCGTGGGTAAGTCCTAAGAGTTTATCATAAATATATTTAAGTTAATCATAGTTTGATATATAAAAACCTTTATAGAGTATTAAAATTATCAATTTAATTGATAGCAAAATCAGAAAAATGAACTAATATATATAAAATTATTCAGTAAGTTAGTAGATTTATAAAAATTAGCTGATTTTCTGAGTATGTATAGGGACAACTAGTTGAGGTAAAACGAAAAAAATGAATTCAAAAATTAAACGCTTGCAAGAAGTTATTATCACTGATTTATTCGGAAACTTACCGGCAATAGCTTTAGGACCAAAATTAAGAAAGCTCATATATAAAAGCATATTTAAATATATGGGTAAATCAGTTTATATACAAAATGGTGTTGAAGTACTTGGTGCTTATAATATCGAAATCGGTGATGGAGTGCATCTTTTTAAAGGAGTACGTGTAGATGCTCTGGGAAATGAAAATAATAAAATTACTATAAAAGAAGGAGTTGCTGTTGAGCGCAATGTAGATATTGGAGCTTTAGATAATACCCATATATATATTGATAAAGGTACATTTATTGGCGTTGGTGCTTCTGTTGCTGGACCGGGAAACGTTAAAATTGGTAAACGATGCTTAATTGCCGCTCGTTGTGGCATATTTGCAAACAATCATAAATATGCAGATCCATTCAAGTATATTGCCGACCAAGGAGTTACTTGTCAAGGAATTACTATCGAAGATGATTGTTGGTTGGGACATGCGGTAACGGTAATAGATGGAGTAACTATTGGTAAAGGTAGCGTAATTGGTGCCGGTGCAGTGGTAACTAAAGATATTCCTCCTTATTCTATAGCTGTTGGTATGCCAGCAAGAGTTATTAAAAGTCGTCTTCCTGAAGATTCTATTGACTCTAAAGATTTAGAAATTATTTCTGCTAATTCCGTATAAAGATATTATTTGATGTCCACACCTGTTCATTCCATATTTTGGAATCACGGGTATTTGTGCAACAAAATTATCGATACTTTAAAAGTTTCGCCGAGTAAATATAATTATGAATAGTAAAAAAGCTGCATCAAAGTGGAAACGTTTACAAGAAACAGTTTTAACTGTTTTATTAGGTAATATTCCGACGAAAGTTATAGGTTCTAATTTAAGAACTTTTTTTTACCGGGATATCTTTGGAGGTTTAGGTAAACAAGTTTATCTCCAGGATAGTGTTGAATTTATTAATACTCCTTGTATCGAAATTGGCGACAGAGTGCAAATTTTACGAGGAGCAAATATCAACGCGATTGGAAGCTGCAAAAATAAGATTTCCATTGGTGATGGAGTTCAAATTCAACAAGGTGTTGATATTAGAGCCTTGAACGATACTTACTTAAAAATAGAAGAAGACACATTTATTGGCCCATATGTATGTATTGCAGGCCCTGGAAATATTAAAATAGGTAAGGGTTGTTTAATTGCAGCCCACTGCGGATTATTTGCTAACAATCATAATTTTGTAGATCCAGTTCAATACATTGCCAGACAAGGAATTACTCGTAAAGGAATTGTCATTGAGGATGACTGTTGGCTCGGACATAATGTAACGGTAACAGATGGCATCACCATTGGTAGAGGTAGCGTCATTGGTGCTGGATCTGTAGTTACAAAAGATATTCCTCCTTATTCTATAGCTGTAGGAGTTCCGGCAAAAGTCGTTAAAAGTCGTATTGGGGAAAAGGTTACGAGTTAGGAGTGTAGAGACGGGGCGCAGTGCTACGTCTTTATAGTTAGGAGTTAATTCGGGTTTGTAGTTGCGCTTCAGGGCTTGGGGAAGCGCTAAAGCGCAACTACGAACGTATTTATGTTGCCGAAACATAAGCAAGGCAATAAGCGTCCAAAAAACAGCCCGTCTGCCTTAGCTTATAAATACCGAGTTGAGAAAATCCGCCCAGGGGATAATCAAATTTATATCCTCCAAAAATGTAGCTATTTTGGGTCAATGCTTTTGAATGTATTTTGTGCTTCATTTTTGGCATAATAATAAGATAAGTGTTTTATTTTTTCTTGATAAATATGCAAAAACCAAGCAGCGATCAAGAAAAAAGTAAAGGCAAATATCTTGATGTGCGGACGGCTCAGCCGTGCAAGCCTACCGAGGGATAACTGCTCCCATGCTCCCACTGAAGTAGGAAGTGATGTCTGGCTTGTCTAGACTTCACAGAGTAGATAACTTTTCTGCAAAAGCAGATACTAAAAATAACTTTTTCATTTAACCCTGGGGAGAAATTGCTATGTTGACTTTAAAAATCGCTGTTTATATTGTTGTTGGGCTATTTATCGCGACATTTATTTTTGGATTCTTGTCAAATGACCCAGCTCGTAATCCCGGACGTAGTGATTTTGAATAATTCATAGTCAATTAACGTCTATAGTCACTGCATTTGCAGAGAGTATTTTTTAACGTCAAGGACACGTAGAAAGAATAATAAGCAATTATTTCTTGATTAATTTCTTTCGTAAACGTGTCCTTTTTTGGGCGGAATCTGCTCGCAGGCTAAGTAGAAGGCTAAAGTGAGGAGTTTACTATTGCTAAATGTAGTATGCTCCTGACTTATTTATCAACTGTTCTTTAGCTTGCTTTAAAGACTGTTTGTTGGCTTATATAATGCGTAAGTATGCTTCATCCAGTTCTCCCCCCCCCGCCTGAATTCACGAATGTTGTTGATTCGCTTACCGTAGCAGATGCCTCTAACGGTAATACGAGTACATCAAATAGTACCGTTATCCAAACATCTCCTACACCCGAAACGAGTCTCGAGCAGGGAGAAAAATTTTCCCCGCGAAAATCCTTTTTGAGTCAGAATCAAAAACTATCGCAAACTAGCGAGCCGGAAACTATTCTCCCAGCAGAATTTTCATCTGCGACCGTTGTTGAAGATGCTGCGTCTTCGACGAAAAAGTTTCGCATTGGTTATCCGTTAAAGAGCCAAGAAGTATCATCTGAAAATTTCAAACATTTTGAAGCCGTCAGCTTTCCTCAAAAAGAACAGGAATCTACGGCTAAGTCAGTTAATTCAGCTAAGAAATCTCAAAAATTAGCTGGCAAGAAAACTGTTCCCCAACAAAGCCCAAAACCCACGAAAATAGAATTTTATTCTCAAAATACAAATTCTAAAAAAGCTCCCGCCACCATAGAATTTAAATCTCGTTCTCAGATACAGGCTCAACAACAAACTCCAGAGCAAATTCGACAACGAAGTATACCCATAACTTCCCCACAGCCGGGAAGCCCAGAAACTCAACCAACCCAACAGCAACAACCATCACAAACTTCACCCGAAACAAGAAGAGTTATTGAAATTGTTGCAGATAAACAAATTTACGACGAACAACGTCGAGTTGTTACCGCAGAAGGAAACGTAGTAGTTAGATTTGATGGTTCTGTAGTAGATGCAGATAGTTTACAGGTAAATATAGATAATTTAATTGCCGTCGGTGAAGGAAATGTTGCAGTCACCAGAGGCGAACAGGTTTTAAGAGGACAGCGATTTACATATAATTTTATTCAAGATACTGGGGATTTAGAAGGTGGAAGCGGCGAAGTTAATGTCGCTCAAGCAGCAGAGGATTTATCTTTCAACTCTCCCGCAGTAGCAGCAGGTGGGGTTCCCCGTCGTCCTCCTAGCGATAGAATTAGAAGAAATCAACCGTTAACTGGTGTTGGTAGCCCTGGGGGAATTGGCGTGCGTTTGGGTGGTAGAGCAGCTCGTAATTTACCATCGGGAAAAACAGGTGGTGAAGTTAGGCGCTTGCGTTTTGAAGCTGCAAAAGTAGACTTTTATCCCAGAGGATGGGAAGCAAAAGATGTCCGCATTACCAACGATCCCTTTTCTCCTCCAGAATTAGAGGTACGTGCTGATTCGGTTACTTTAAATCAAATTTCTCCCCGACGCGATAAACTCCGATTAAGAAAACCCCGTTTAGTATTCGATCGGGGTTTAACTTTAGGCATAGGGAGCTATACAAGAACTATCGATCGCACCCAACGCGATGCAACACCAGCACCAGTTTCTATCGGTTTTGATGGCGACGAACGAGGTGGTTTATATTTAGAACGCTCCTTTAGAGTTTTAAATACACCGCAGTTAAACTGGAAAGTTACACCACAATTTTTTGCTCAACAAGCCGTACAAAATAATAACGAAGGCTTTCCAGCTTTATTTGGTTTAAAATCGACCTTGAATGCAACTCTTAACCCGCGATCGCAACTTAGAGCATCTACAACTTTAACAAGTCTGGATTTAAACGATTTAGAAGACAATTTACGTGCCAGCGTGCGATACAATTATTTATTGGGTGACCCTATAAATCCGCACCAAGCAACATTAGAATATAGCTATCGCGACCGTCTCTACAATGGTAGTCTTGGTTTCCAAACCGTACAAAGCAGTTTCGGCGGAGTTATAACTTCTCCCAATATCCCTTTAGGCAAATCCGGTTTAAGCCTTAGATATCAAGCAGGTGCCCAACAAGTCAGCGCCAATACCGATAGATTAGACTTGCTAGATGCAGTACGCACCAACAATCGTATATCTTTAGGTCGCCTTCAAGCCAGCGCCAGTATTGGTGGTGGTATAAATCTTTGGCAGGGTAAACCCTTACCACCGACTAAAACAGAAGGTTTAAAATATACACCTAATCCCATCGTCCCCTACGTGCAATTATTCGGTAATGTAACTGGAACCGGTAGCTTTTATAGCAACGGCGATAGTCAAAATACCTTAATCGGTACAGTTGGATTGCAGGGGCAATTTGGTAATTTCTCCAAAAAGTTTTTAGATTACACCGGCTTTAATATCAGTTATTCCCAAGGTACAAATGACGGCTTATCACCCTTCCTATTCGACCGCTATGCTGATAGAGAAGTATTAAGCGCCGGTATAACCCAACAACTCTACGGACCATTTCGTCTGGGATTCCAAACAACCATAAATTTGGATACCAGCGAACGTACTAGTACTGACTATATATTAGAATACAGCCGTCGTACTTACGGAATTAGCTTGCGTTACAACCCCGTATTAGAACTAGGTGGTATCAGCTTCCGCATCAACGACTTTAATTGGGGTGGTGGAACAGATCCATTTTCCGGCGATGCCGGAGGAGTTAAGCCAGTAGTTGGTGGAGTGGAGCAACGGTAAGTCGATAATTGGGAATTGGGCATGGGGGATTGGGCATGGGGAATACAAAATATAGCCCCTCTCAGTTGAGTGAGTTAAAAGCTTAAACATTAGCTTGTCATCCAGACATCCCTCTCCTTGACAAGGAGAGGGAATGAGGGTGAGGTTGGCGGCATGTATTCTTTAACTGAAAAGCGCTATAGTCAAAACTTAAGAGTTTTATCTACCTCTTCTAACGCTTCTCTCCTTTTTATTTTTCCTTATCGATGTCTCGTGGTAAATACAGCTTTGCTGTTTTTAGGGGTTTTCATAATTTTATAGTGGCAGCAGTATAAGCGAAAGGGATGTTGCGGAATAAAAATATCGGCGTTGCTTAATCATGGGATGATTTAGTTATATTTTGAACGTAATATTAATAGTTTCAGACGCTAGTTCATCCTACATTTATGCAAAGCCAAAATATCAAGTCTTGATTTCACATTGTTTGAAACCAAGCAATGCGCCCCGTCTCTACACAAGTTTCATAATTAACAAAAAATGCAAGTAAATATAATTGTATTTAAATTTAGCAACCCTGTGGAAGGATTGCGAATTGCCACCGTAACGGTTTAGCTTACTTAGTACTTAGTAAATGAGTACTTAAAAGTATGATATATAAAGAAATTTATCGTTAGACAAAATGTATTCTTAAATACAATGTACCCATAGATATCTTTAAGGATGATTTGATAAAATTTTTTATAAAACTAAATATATACACTTAATGCGAGCTTATCTAGTATTAGAAAGATTATAACTGGTTTGCAGATGTTTAAAGGTTTTGATTTTGTCGGTGACTGCGCTGATGGTCATTTTTACAAATCTCTCTGTTTCTATTTAATCCCAGAATCCCACAGTACGAAATTTGTAAAACCGTGGGAGTATTGCAGCCTTCCAATCACTTTCGCCATAACTGCTGTAAAGCCTTGGCAAATTTGACAATTACTTCTTCGATTTTCAACATTGTGTTGTCAATCCATGCCAAAACTTGTTCTAATGGATGCTTTTGATAACCAACTATTTGGGCTTTGGTTTCTATCCATTCTGGTTTAGCTTCGATTTGTGTTGATTGTGGGGTTTGAGTTTGAGTAATTTCTCCTTTGTTTGTATTTTGCAATTCTGAAGTGGGAGAAATTGTGATTTTTCCCGATATTGCAGAATTTTTTATTGTATTAATGCGATTATCTTTTTCTGGTTTCTGCAAACCGGCTTTTTCTTTTAGTTGCAAAGTTCGCCAATTAGGAAGTTGAAAGCCACCAAATAGTTTTTCTGAGGAATTTTGAACTTTTGGAGAAGAATTTGCAGAAGAATATAGTTGCTGTTCGCTAGCTGCTAATTTGTTAGATATTGTATTTCTGGGATTTAATTGCTCAAATTCACTACCAAATAAATCGCTACTACTCAACCAATCGTCTGCTGATGCTTGAATTTGTAGTTGGGTAGCTTTGATTTGCCTTGAAGATAGATAACTTGGTTGGGGAATCTGGTTAATTTCTTTGGCTGCGGGTTTAGTGTAAAAGTAATTAAAGGCTGCTGAAATTAAAGCTTGAATTTTTGATTTTTGAGTTTCTAAATTTTTATCAGCTACTACCTGCTGTTTACTAAGGGTTTTTTGTTTATTGCCATATAAAAAGATATCTAATTTAGTTCGCGCTAGTTTTATCAACTCGCCGCTGCGCTCCCTTACTATCAACTGAGCGCGGGATACGGGAACCAAAGCATTTGTTTCTAAATTTGCAACTACTGTATCTAAAGATGCTACGGTGGCGGGATTTATTGATAAATATTTATATTCTCTTTCTTTGACATCTACCCCAGGTAATGCTTTTTGGACACTCTTCTTCCCGGAAATAAATTTATTCAAGAAACGACTTATTCTCGATGATACTTTTGTTTCCTGGCTCTCTTGAGATAATCGCCACCAACGCCAATAATTAGCAATTTCAGAAATTATCTGATTTTCTAAAGTTTGCTGTTGTGGTGGAGTTAAAATATCTAAAATTTCGTTGTTGTTGGTGACAAGAACTAAATTTTGACTGGAAAGCTGGGAAGCAACTCCTTGAATTGTTTGAGAACAATAATTATTAGCCCTAGTAATTTGGGGTGACGTACTATTTAAAGAAATATCTGGCAAAGAAATATCTGGCTCAGTTGTTACATACCGCGTTTCCACATTTGCAATTACCCTAGCGATCGCGCTGTCGGAGACGGGTTGTGATGGTTGCAAATATAACTGGGATTCTTCTGTAGTTCCTCCAAGTTGAGTACCGGCGGAGTCGGCAGCTTTTTGTATTAGTAAATATATTGATTTAGATAGTGCTTCGGCATACCAACTTGTAGCAACTTGTAATTGTCGTAACGAACGTCCGAATCGTTCGCCCAAGCGCCGGGATTGTTTGTGGAAGAAGTTAAATAGCCTGCTCTGATAACGTCCTTTGGAAGCAGAAGACATGGTAAAAATTAAAAATTTAGAAGTTACAGCTAAAAGATAATAGTTCGAGACAAGTTTCTAGTGCATGTTTTTATTATTTCACAGCGAATTGTATTTACGGTTGCTTAATATACAACTAGTAAAAAATAAAAAATTGTTACAAAGCAAAATTCAGAAAAAATTAATTGGTATCTTTTTTTGCAAGTTCTTTTACTATTGAGCGTATAGAACTTTTCACCAGATTTTAGCTGAAAGATGATTGTACCCCTACCTGAATATAATACAAATTTAAACTCACAAACTATTTTGCAAACCGTTGAAAAGCTACGTGCTTTTTCGGAAGTAGATGTTCGCGAGGATTGGCGATGTTTTTCAGGTGATATGAGTATTGCTGAGGTTTGCGCGTCAGATTTTTCCGATTGGGAAAGGTTTGAGTTAAATGGGAAAGGGCATATTGCTTGGGAGAAGGGTAAAAAAGTCAGATGGTTGGCACAAAAAATAATTGTCCCTTCAGATTTGCAAGGTTATGCCCTCAAAGGTTTGTGTTTGCGATTGGCTTTAGTTTGGTGGGCAGATTCGGCTCAAATCTATATTAATGGTTCTTTGGTAGGTGAAGGAGATTTATTTGATTGTTCGCAAAGAGTCTTATTAACTGAAGATGCAATTGTGGGGGAAGAATTTACCGTAGCCTTGCGTTTGGTAAGTCCGGGACACGATAATGGGGCTTTAGTTGGTTCTAAGTGCGTTTATGAAGCTGTTGGGAATAATATTTATCCGAGTTTTGTGGCTTCGGAGTTGGCGATAGCACGGCGTTATTGTGAAGCTTTTGCTCCGGATGAGTTGGATGTAGTTGCTGGGTTGGTAAAGGAAGTTACTGAGTTAATAAACCGTAGAGGCGCAGAGGGCACGGAGGAAGAGAAAGAAAAGAGTGAAGAATTAAATAAATCTTTGGCTAATTTACAAAATCAGCTTCAATCTAAAATCTCTCATATACAATCTAAAATCCAGCTTGTTGGACACGCACACCTGGATATGGCTTGGTTGTGGCGGGTAAGCGAAACATGGGAAGCTGCAAAGAATACTTTTACATCGGTTTTGAAGTTACAGGAAGATTTCCCCGAATTAATTTTTTGTCATTCCACTCCCGCACTTTATGCTTGGGTAGAAGAAAACTGTCCCGATTTATTTGCCCAAATAAAAAAAGCTGTTGAAAATAAGCTTTGGGAAATTGTTGGTGCTTTTTGGGTAGAGCCGGAATTAAATATAATTTCTGGTGAGTCGATTACTCGTCAATTATTATACGGTCAACTCTACGTAAAAGAAAAATTTGGCGAATTCTCTACAGTGGCGTGGCTTCCAGATACTTTCGGTTTTTGTTGGACTTTACCTCAATTTATGGTTAATGCCGGAGTTGAGTATTTTGTTACTGAAAAGCTGATTTGGAACGACACAACAAAATTTCCTCATGGTGCTTTTTGGTGGCGTGCCCCCGACGGTAGCGAAATATTTAGTTTAATGTCAGCGCCTATTGGTGAAGGAATCAACCCGGAAAAAATGGTAGAGTACGCAATTGCTTGGGAAAAGCAGACGGGTTTACAAAATTATCTATGGCTCCCCGGAGTTGGCGACCACGGCGGTGGACCAACTCGCGATATGCTAGAAATAGCCCGACGCTGGCAAAGTTCAAATGTATGTCCAGAATTTCAATTCACCACCGTTGAAAAATATATACAGGAAATTAAGCAAGAAGGGATGGGGAAAACAATCCAAAATCCCATGCCCAATGCCCAATTCCCAATGCCCCATTCTCAATTCCCAAGTTGGAATGACGAACTATATTTAGAATTCCATCGCGGTTGCTACACTACTCACGGCGACCAAAAACTTTATAATCGTCGCGGTGAAAATCTGCTTTATGAAGCGGAATTATTTGCTAGTTTGGCAAGTATTAGCTGCGGTGTGGATTATCCGCAAGCAGAATTGGAAGCAGCTTGGAAAAAACTTTTATTTAACCAGTTTCACGATATTTTACCAGGTTCCTCAATTGAGGAAGTTTATCAAGATGCAGAACCAGAATGGCAGGAGATGCAAAATACCGCATCAGGAATATTAAACCAATCTTTGGAAACCTTAGCCAGTCAAATTAATTTACCACAGCCACCACAGCCAGATAGTTTACCTTTAGTTGTTTTTAATTCTCTCAACTGGCAGCGCTCGGAAGTAGTATCTGTTTCCTTACCTGGGGAAACCAATAACCAACAATGGCTAATTTACGATAGCTCGGGTAATCAAATAACTTCTCAACTCGATGCCGACTCAAAATTACTATTTCTAGCTAAAGATATTCCCGCAATCGGCTATCAATTATATTGGCTAACTCCAAATCAAAACCCATCAGCAAGCAAAACAGAAACTATAGCGCTAGGGTTTATTCTAGAAAATGAATTTTTGCAAGTGATTATTGATGAAGCTACTGGGGAATTAAATAGCGTTTTCGATAAATTAAATAATCGTCAAGTACTTTGCGCTAACGGAAATCAATTACAAGCCTTTACAGATAAAGGTCAATATTGGGATGCATGGAACATTGACCCCAATTATGCCGATAATGTTTTACCACCATTTACACTAAAATCTATTGAGTGGCTCGAACAAGGATTATTACAAAATCGACTGCGGGTAGTAAGTCAGTTAGGAGCATCAGAATTTATTCAAGACTATATCTTGCAAGCTAGTTGCCCAATCTTGAAAATTCACACCAAAGTTAACTGGTTAGAACGACATGTTTTAGTAAAAGCAGCCTTTCCCTTGAATTTAGAAGCCGCAACAGTCACTTATGAAATTCCTTGCGGTGCAATTCAACGTACAACCAAACCTCAAACAGCAGCAGAAAAAGCGAAGTGGGAAGTTCCTGCATTACGCTGGGCTGACTTAACGCAAGATTCATATGGTGTAAGTTTGTTGAATGATTGTAAATATGGTTACGACGCTCAACCAAATCAATTACGATTAAGCTTATTAAGAAGTCCCAAATGGCCAAATCCAGAAGCCGATAAAGGCAATCATGAATTTAGCTATGGCTTATATCCTCACCCAGGAAGTTGGGAGAAAGCACAGACAGTAAAGCGTGGATATGAATTCAACCAACCTTTAAAAGTTTTACTTTGCCAACATAGATCCCAAAATCAAAAATTGCCCCACAAAGCCAGCTTTATAGATATATCCAATCCAAATTCCTCCTATAGTTTGATATTAATGGCATTTAAACAAGCCCAAGAAAATCCCCAACAATGGATTCTTCGTTGTTATGAATCCCAAGGAGAGACAGCAGAATTTCAACTAACCAGCGATATCAGCTTAAATATTAAGGAATCTGTAGATTTATTAGAACGTCCCCTACCGAATTCAGAATTCACAATCAAGCCGTGGAAAATCGCCAGTTTTACAATTGGTAATTGAGCATGGAGAATTGATGATAACTGTCATGGTACTGTCATGGTACTGTTAACTGTTGTGAGATTAAAGAAACCCGGTTTTTGGGAAAAACCGGGTTTATGACACCTATATTTCTCACGACTAATATAGGATTGCTATATAGCGAATTGCCGTTGAGTGAAATAATTTTTTATACCTCACCCCGCCCTACGGGCACCCCTCTCCTGAGTAAGGAGAGGGGAAGGGGGTGAGGTGAAGGAGTGTATTGGATTCAACTTAAAACTCCTATATAAGCTTGTCTAAAATTAATCTTCATGGTCTTCAAAGGGGTCACCAAGTTCCTTACTCGGTGGTCCAAAGGAGGTATAAACGGACATGACTGTAACCGTGACTAAAACAGCTGCGACGGAAATACTAAGAAATATTGCGGGTTCCATAAATAAGGGATATGTATTATGAGTATTATTCTTTATATCTTATAATATTTTCATAAAAGTTAATAATATTGGTTGTAGTTAAAACCGACCTATTAATTTCCCCGGATTTACGATGTGCTATTAATTGATTGCGTAAATTATGACTGGTTCGTTTCTTTCTGACGTTGGGAGACGTAGCAGTGCTACGTCTCTACATTGCGTTGGAATTAATGAAAAGAACTGTAATTATTTTGAAACGGGAGGGGAGTAGTTGGCTGTTGCAAACGCCTTGGGGTGATATACTAATCTTTGTCAGTTAAGACTTTAAAACCTACCGGGTGACTCTCGGGAAGTATACGCCCAAATCTCGAATCGACGAGATTGTCCAAAATTTCATCGGAAGAATTTGCTTTCGAGAAAGAATGCGCGGAAATATCACTTTGGTAATTTATAGTGTTCCGAAGTGAGCCTGGGAACCCGACAGCTATAAGAGGATATTTCAAGCTATGCTGTCTTGGCTTGGAAGAATCTCCTATCTTTTGGGCAGGAGAATGTCAAAAAATATTACAGAAGATTAAAAAAAGTTTTGGTAATTAATCTGGATTAGACTATGTCACAAAGAACACGTTTGGGAGATGTTCTCAGACCCTTAAATGCTGAGTATGGTAAAGTGGCTCCCGGTTGGGGTACTACCCCATTGATGGGTGTTTTCATGCTACTATTTTTTGTTTTTCTGTTGATTATTTTGCAACTTTATAACAAATCAATCATGATTGAGGGAATCAATGTGGATTGGAGAAGCTTAGGCATGTAAGCCAAGTATTTTCACAATTATTTCCATATATAATTCAATTTTTATCTTTAACCCGGTATTTCCGGGTTTTTTTGGTTAAGGATTGGGAATTGCTAATTGTTAACTGCTCACTGTTAACTGCTCACTGTTAACTGTTAACTGTTAACTGATAAATCGTTAAACTACAAAGGTGGTTAAGGATTCTTGAGTTTATAGGAGAAACAGCATGAATATATTCGGTATCGGTTTGCCCGAAATGGCTGTAATTATGGTTGTGGCGTTGTTGGTTTTTGGTCCGAAAAAGCTGCCGGAAATTGGTCGTAGTATGGGAAAAGCACTTCGCGGTTTTCAAGAAGCTTCCCAAGATTTTCAGGATGAATTCAAAAAAGAAGCATCGCAATTGGAAGAAGCAGTCAAGACTACAGCCGAACTAGAGCCAAAGCTGAGCGGTACAGTAGAAAAGAAAGAAGAAGCTTAGTACTTATTTTCTCTCTAAATCGGTTGTGGGAAAATTAATCAGTCAAAATTAATGTGGCGGAGTACTAGTAATTATTTTCAATAAATATGATGGATTCGTAGTTGCGCGGTGACTCGCCAACTATTGGCGCCCAAGCGCAACTACGAACCATCGATCAAATTCTAACACTTCATATATTTATTCCTTCCATGCAAGCTGCTAAAAAAAATTCCCAAGGGAAAGCGATATTAATTCCCCAACTAATTGTTGGTTTGGGAAATCCAGAACCTAAATATGACAAAACACGCCACAATATTGGTTTTGCAGCTATAGACGCTTTATCGCGCTCTTGGCAAGCATCTTTAAGCGAAAATCGTAAGTTCAAAGGTGAGTATGCTGAAACCACTGCCCCAGGTGGAAAAAAAGTTTATTTACTTAAACCTTTGACTTATATGAATCTTTCAGGGCAATCAATAGGTGCGGTGCTTTCTTGGTACAAATTAAAGCCAGAATCTGTATTAATTATTTATGACGATATGGATTTACCTGTCGGCAGAGTTCGGTTGCGTTTATCGGGTGCTGCTGGCGGACATAATGGCATGAAAAGCACTATTTCTCATTTAGGTTCCAAAAATTTCCCTCGTTTGCGTATTGGAATTGGTAGACCAAAAAATCCTGCAACCAACGAAAATGGTACTGTTTCTCATGTTTTAGGAAAGTTTTCTCCTGAAGAAAATGAGGTCATGTCTTCGGTTATTAATTATGTAGTTGAATGCGTTGAACTATGCCTTAAAAAAGGGGTAGAGAAAGCAATGAATGATTGTAATCGTAAGAATTTAAATGTTTCTCAAGAAGAAAATAAAGACTAGTACCGCTGGGCGGAAGTAAGAAGTAAGAAGTAAGAAGTAAGAAGTTTGATTGGCTCGTTCCAAGTCTCTGACTTGGAATGCTATTTTCTAGAGGCTCTGCCTCTTACATAGAGAGGAGACTCTCCCTCTAATACTTTATTCCTTGCCAGAGACAAGGAACAAGTTAAATTCAATACCCAATTTCTAATTAACGAACAACCACCGCGAATTTAACGGTGGTTGCTTACAAAAAATCAATAGCTTGTTGATGAGCAATGAATATTAAGATATTGCCTCATTCAACTATATTATGGAAATTTCGAGGTGGTTTACATCAAGAAAAGTCCTTATTCTAGTTCTTAGTTTTTAGATATATGATGGCGTTTACCGTGTTCTCTGGACAAACTGGGCATCGTCAATATTGTGATGGATTTCCATCGATTGCAATTAGTAAATTTACTCATACTTACTTATTTGAAACGTCTTTTGCGTCTTGCTGCTACTGCTTTACGTTTACGTTTCTCCTGTGGGGTTTCAAAATGCCGATGATATTTAACATCAGACAAAATTCCTGCCTTGGAAACTTGACGCTTAAATCTACGTAAAGCTGAATCTATTCCTTCGTTTTCACCTAAAACCACTTGGGTCATTCTAATCCCTCGTTATCAATAACTATTTTTGTACTTTATTGTAATGCGTTGGTTAATCGGGATGAAAGTCTTCCACGATTTACCTAATTATCGAGCAAATCTGGAACAACCAAGCAAAGCTCGAATGCTTGATTTTCCAGATTTACTATTTTACCTTTCAATTGTGTTTCTATGTATCTTGTATCTCACAATCGGAATTTTTCAAAGTAAGAGCTAGTTGATAAAGCTGACGACGGGGTAAAGAAGTTGATGCAGCTAGCTGACGGCTCGCTTGTGAGGGCGATATCCCCTGATTCATGATTGTTTCTAACTCAGCAACCAGTTCTTCCCTTGTAAACTGGCGCTCAGCGGCAATGTTACCTGCCACAACTAAAGTATATTCACCCACCGGAGCCTTTGATTCATAGTAGCTACAAGCACCCGCAATACTTCCGCGCCAAAACTCTTCATATATTTTAGTCAATTCTCGCGCTAAGACAATTTGTCTATCGTCGCCAAATATTTCTTTCATATCTTGTAAAGTCGAGCGCAAGCGATGGGGAGATTCGTAAAATATCAAAGTACGCTCCTCAGACTTCAATAATTCTAGATGCGATCGCCTTTGTTTTGATTTAGCGCCGAGGAATCCTTCAAAAACGAATTTATCTGTAGAAATCCCCGAAGCACTCAATGCGGTAATGGCTGCAACTGCTCCAGGAATAGGAATCACAGTAATATCAGCTTCGGCGCAAGCTTTGACTAATTCATAACCAGGATCGGAAATTCCCGGCATTCCAGCATCCGTTACCAGAGCTATAGCTTTTCCATCCTGTAGCTGCTTTAATAATTCTGGAATCCGACTGTTGCGATTATGTTCGTGATAGCTAATTTGTGGCGTATTAATTTGAAAATGCTTTAAAAGTTTTCCCGTATGGCGCGTATCTTCTGCTGCAATATAATCCACCGACTGCAATATCCGCACTCCTCGAAAAGTCATATCTTCCAAGTTTCCAATCGGAGTGCCAACAATGTACAGTACACCTGGCTTTGATTCAGTCATTTATCAGTACCATGACAGTGAACAGTTATCAGTTATCAGTACCATGACAGTGAACAGTTATCAGTTATCAGTTATCAGTTATCAGTTAATTTCTTCACTATTACCAATTACCAATTACCCATTACCCATTACTCATTACTCATTACTCATTACTCATTACCAATTACCAATGCCCTATGCCCAATCCCCAATCCCCAATTAAAAATCAAAAATCTTTTAATGGCTTATTCGTGGGTTTAGTGACGCTGGATTTGATTTATCTTGCACAATCTCCACCAAAAAATAATCAGAAATTAGTTGCAGAAGATTATATCGTTGCAGCAGGTGGTCCGGTAACAAATGCATCTGTGACCTTTAGTCATTTGGGTAATAATGCTAAGGTTTTCGGTGTTGTTGGCTCTCATCCCATGACGCAATTAATTAAAAGCGACTTAGCAAATTACCAAGTAGAAATAATTGATTGTTATCCTACCATAGAAAACCCGCCACCAGTATCTTCAATTATTGTTAGTAAAGATTCTGGGGAGCGTGCTGTAATTTCTATCAATGCTGTCAAAACCCAAGCAAATAGTAAAGATATCTCCCCAGATATTTTGCAAGACATTGATATTGTACTAATCGATGGTCATCAAATGGCATTAGGATGTGCGATCGCGCAACTTGCCAAAGCTGAGAATATACCGGTAGTTATTGATGGTGGAAGCTGGAAACCGGGTTTTGATAAGCTATTGCCTTTCGTTGATTATGCTATTTGTTCGGCTAATTTTTATCCTCCTAACTGCCATAATTCTGAAGAAGTTTTTGCTTATCTAAATCAAATCGGTATTCCTTATATTGCTATTACTAACGGAGAAAACCCCATTCAATACTTATGCCAAAGCGAAATTAAAGTTTTAGATGTCCCAAAAATACAATCTATTGATACACTAGGGGCTGGAGATACTTTTCATGGTGCTTTTTGTCACTATGTTTTGCAGGAAACATTTACCACAGCTTTAGAAGAGGCAGCGAAAATAGCAGCTTTATCCTGCCAATTTTTTGGTACTCGTCGTTGGATGGAAAATCAGCGAGCAGTTAACAGTTAACAGTTAACAGTTAACAGTGAACAGTGAGCAAGAAAGAGGGAAGAGGGAGAGAGCGAAATTTTTTGTAGAGGGCGAAAGGCTGCCACTACATTTTTAATCTCATAACTATTCCCGATAACCAATACCTAACAAGTAACAAGTAATAAGTAATAACTAACAACTAACAACTACCAACTAACAACTACCAACTAACAACTAACAACTAACCACTAACAACTAACCACTAACAACTACCAACTACCAACTAACAACTACCAACTAACAACTAGCAACTAACAACTACCAACTAACAACTAACAACTAACAACTAACAACTAACAACTAACCACTAACAACTACCAACTACCAACTAACAACTACCAACTAACAACTACCAACTAACAACTACCAACTAACAACTACCAACTACCAACTAACAACTACCAACTAACAACTACCAACTAACAACTAGCAACTAACAACTACCAACTAACAACTAACAACTAACAACTAACAACTAACAACTAATATGAAAGATTTACAATCAATTCTGGAATTAATTCGTCCCATTGGTTGGGGTGCATCTGATATATTGCGTTCTTACTATCGCGGTGATAAACAAAATGAATTGAATATAGAAATTAAAGATGATAAAGATAAAAGCCCAGTTACAGAAGCCGATTTGGCTGTTAATCGCTATATTTTAAAAGAATTACGTTCAAAATTAGGTGACGAAGATTTTGGCTATATCAGTGAAGAAACTTATCAGAAACAAGATGGTAAGAATAATTCCGAGTGGGTATGGATTATTGACCCTTTAGATGGTACAAAAGATTTTATTAATAAAACTGGCGAATATGCTATTCACATAGCTTTGGTTAGAAATAAGCGTCCGGAATTAGCATTAGTCGCAATACCTGAAGCTGAAAAATTGTATTATGCAATTAAAGGTGGCGGTACATTTGTAGAAACTCGTGATGGCGAACGAAAATCTGTACGGGTTTCCGAACGCGAAAATCCCCAAGATTTAACTTTAGTTGTAAGTCGCAGCCACCGCAATGAAAAATTAAATTTTCTCTTATCAAAATTACCCAGTCAAAATCAGAAAGCAAGGGGAAGCGTCGGTGGTAAAATCGCTACAATCATCGAACAGCAAGCCGATATTTACATTTCTCTTTCTGGCAAATCCGCACCGAAAGATTGGGATATGGCAGCACCAGAATTAATATTAACCGAAGCAGGCGGAAAATATACTCATTTTGACGGAACTCCATTAGAATACAACACCGGAGATATTAATCAATGGGGTGGTTTATTAGCCAGTAATGGTAAATGCCACGAAATGCTTTGTAAAGAAGCAGAAAGAATTATAAAAGAGTTTGAGAAATAGCGAATTGGGCATTGAGAATTGGGCATTGGGCATTGGGCATGGGTAATTGGTAATTGGTAATGGGTAACTGTTAACTGTTGACTGCTCACTGCTCACTGCTCACTTCTCACTGTCATGCTACTGTTAACTGATTCAATCGCATGTTTCAAAACTTCTGCATGAAATTCCCAAGATAAGTTGTCAACCGATAAACTGGGAATTCCTTTAATTCCATCTATTGCTAAATGTTTATCTACAAGTGTTTCTAAAATATGAAACTCGGTTTCTGGATTCAATTTTTTGAGAATCGCAGCTTGCCAATGGGGACGAAGTAAAGAAAGTGCTAATAATAAACCAGTTGCTCCCCAATTCGATACACCGCAAACAATTAAATAATTGCATTGGATTTTGCAAGCAATTTCTTCTCCATAACGAACGCTATTGGCAATAATTTCCCTAGGAATATTCCCCATTCCTAACTCATTTCCACCATCACCAATACCTATAGAAATAATTTGTTCTGACTCAAAGAGCAAATGTAGCGGTGCCGTATAAGGAGTCACATCTTGCCCCATCATATTACGAACAATACCATCTTTTCCCGGTCCCGGTCTTTCAATCGAAATTATATGAGATATTGGTAATGTAACCGTTCTCCAAAATTCTAAAAGTGAAGTGACTGAATTTTGATTACCTTTAACTTCCCCTAAATCTACAATATCAAAAGGAATATTCTGAAAAATTCCTGCTGCAAGTAGTGCTGTTTTTACTGTTTGATAGCATAATGCATCTGTGACAATTCTTACAGGTATGTTTACCTCAAGCAAACCAGCCGCCAAGAGCGCACACCCTATGGGACCGTCCGTTTCGGGACATGGTGGATTGCCATAGGGTATGAAAAATCCTGTAATAATCGCCACGTTAGGATGAGAATGTTCTGCAAGAGAACTAGCAGCCCCCAATAATCCCCCCTTAGCAGCTTTCGCCAAAGACTCAATACCCCTACCTACATCTCGGGAACAGATATTTTCTAAGTAGGCGATTTTGTCTAAAGTTTCAGTTTTGTATTGCACTTTTTTGATCGTAAGGAGAGAATTTTACAGACAGGTAAGGGGAAGGATAAATAATTTGACGAAGAAGACGAAAAAATTTCATCACCAAGAGAAATAATCATCTTTAACGTCTGTAACAAACATATAGCCAGGAGCATGGGTAATAGCAATTTCTGGCTTTGCTTGAAGGATTGCAATTTGAGTTGTCACTCCACAAGCCCAAAATACGGGAATTTCTCCTTCAGCAACTGTTACCGCTTCACCAAAATCAGGAGCATCTAAATTTGTAATTCCAATTTCTTCAGGAGAGCCAAAGTGTATAGGTGTACCGTGTGCTTTGGAAAAACGACTGGTAATTTGCACCGCACGAACAACATCTGATGGAGATAAAGGGCGCATTGATACAACTAAAGGACCAGAAAATTTTCCTGCTGTTCTACAATTAATGTTAGTTTTGTACATTGGCACATTTTTACCTTCTTCGATATGCCTTACAGGAATACCTGCATTCATTAAAGCCGCTTCAAAAGAAAACGAACAGCCAATTAAGAAGCCGACGAAATCATCTTGCCAAATATCGGAAATATCACCGACTTCTTCTTGTAATTTCCCCTGACGAAATATATGGTATCGCGGTAAATCAGTTCTCAAATCTGCACCAGAAGCAACAATTTCTGGCTCGGGATTACCAACTTCAGTGACATCCAGTAAAGGGCAAGGTTTGGGGTTGCGAGTGCAAAAAACCAAAAAGTCAAATGCCATGCTTTTGGGCAAAACAACTAAATTTGCTTGCAGAAATCCATCTGCAATTCCAGGAGTCGGATAGTGAAACGCTCCTTGGCGACATTGAAACCGTACTTCACTAGGAGATAAGTCCATAAGCCATCAACTTTTTTAGATTTGATTATCAGAGGTAGTTAAGTTTTAAATACCAACTTAACCCTACAATCAATCTATTACTTATTTCGGTATTAATTGTATGCGTGCATTGAATCAATATAGTTTGATATTAAATATATCCATAACTACACAAAAATGACGCAATTCTATGTTATCTCGCTATATCGGCTGCATATGCTTCAATGCTTTGTTTTGCTTATCTATAATAAAATTGATTTATAATCGCGAATCTTTGTCTTGAAATACATTTATATTAATATTTTAAGTTTTTATTTTTAACTTTAATCAACCTGATTGATAATACTTTTCACAAAAATACATATTGAGTTAAATCTTAATAAAAATACTTGAGAATAATACTGCTAAAAACTCCTTTCTGAAAAAAGCAGGCTTCTCAAAATCGTAATTCTTTACAGCTTTAATTATCGATAGTAATTTTCTATGCTACATCAAGTATTTTTCACAAAAAATCTATGGTAGATACCAGATATAAATTTTTATTTATTACTTATTGATTATCATTTTCGTTCATAAATTATTCATCAAGTTGCTTGCAGGCTACTATAATACTTGAAATATAATTCAACTCTAGGAAAGATACAAGTATTTAATTGCCTGTTTAACCAAGATAAAATACTGATATTTATAGTATTATAATAGACCAGTTAGCAAAAAATTATGGGATAAATTTTGATTCATTATTGATATTTTATTGATATCTACAATTATTGTTTATACAAAGCTGTCAAATCAGAATGAAATGATAGCCTGGCAAAGTGTGGGAATTAGTTCGCAAGGTTTAATCATTACAACTTTGGCGATCGCCTGCATTTTGACATTAATAATGTTCGTCGTTCAATAGTTAATTATTCCTCGGGTAAATTACCACGGAAATCAAACACTGCTTGATAATTTCTCTAAAATTTGCAATATATTTCTTTCTAACAACTATTACAAAGAAGCTATCAATACCACTGACGGAAGCAGCAGAAAAAAATCCAGCAGATGCGGCAGTTATGACAGAAAAAATTAGGTGCTAGAAACCCGGTTTTTTCAAAAAACCGGGTTTCTCAATTCTCAGAATATTTTTACTCTTGTTATATAAATATAATCCCACAACAATGCGATTGATGAAGCGTTTGATTGCGTGAGTGTTAAATTCCAAAATTATAGAGACGCAAGATATTACGTCTCTACACAATTTGAAAGATAGATATTATTAATCCTGCGATTGGCGATACCCATAAAAGTTAACGCTGTAATCTGTAATTTTCACTCCTGTCTTCTCTTCTACATAACGAAGCACTTCTTGAGGTAATTCCAGATGCACGTCTAAAATTTGATTTGTATCCAAACAATTTACATGAGAGTGGGAATCGCTAATGTTTCCGTACAAACGCCCATCACAGCGTTCAATACATTCGATGATACCCCCGCTTGATAGCGCGTCTAAATTCTGGTAAACAGATGTATGTCCGATTTCTTTACCTTCTTGATTTAGCCTATCGTAAATTTCACGAGCGGAAAGGTGTTCGTTTGCTTTCCACAATAACTCTAAAATGTAACGACGCTGACGACTAACTCGCATTCCCTGGGTTTGACATCTTTCTAATGCATCTTCTAAAGAACGAATTGGGTTTGTAGATAATGTTTGTTTTTGCATATTAATACTTATTACTATCAAAGTTTATTTTTTGTTTCATAGATGCAAAAATTAAAGTAACCCTACAGATTATCCTTGACTTATAGTTTCTGGCTTTACATCTATCTATAAGGATGCAGTTGATAGGAGAAACTTCTTTTATATTTCTAAAAGTCTAGTTTGTCACTAGTTATCTAAAATAAACTCATTACCACTTTAGCTTAAAATCATCACTAACGTCTACTTAGGAAGTAGATTTGGTAATACAGCTAAATAATTGATGTATTTCGTATCGGTAATAATATTTGCCCGAATGAGGCACTTGCAAGTAATAAATTATCCCACCGTCGGTGCTTACCGTGAGCAACACCATTATACGTCTGGGTTTTGTCCGGAATATTTGTTAAACGGTGGGATAATTTATTTTTTAACCACTAGTTCCGAGTCTCTGGCTGGGAAACGATTATATGAAGGCTCTACCTTTAAAGTGGAGGCAGAGCCTCTGAAGATGCATTACAAGGCAGAGCCTTGTAACGAGTTATTTTATCTACCACCCATTACCAATTACCAATTACCCTGTGGTTATTACTGAAAATAAATGCAGAGAAAATAGTTTTTCAGTATATCTACTTATTCTCATATTCTATAGTGAATTTACATAATGTCAGGAATAAGCTCGAAAAAGTTTTCTAAGAAATCAGCACATCTACTTAGCGGTATTTTCTGAGATTCAAAAATCAGCTAATAACCGTAATTCAAATCCTCTACTTGAAGCCAGGGTGATAAAAATGCAGAGCAATGAAAATCCGAATATGAACAGTTTTAATACTTCTCCTCGCAGAATGCCTTCCTTAGATATGAATTCTCCAACCGCACCCCATGAAATGCCAAGCAGCGATATGGATGCAGCTTCATCTTACGGACATATGCAGAAAGTATTGGTAGAGTTGCGCATACCTAGCAATCAAGGAGTATTGGAAGCATCTCGCACCGCTGCACAAATAAATGTCGGGAGTTTCAGATTTGATACTAGCTACGAACCCATAACAGTAAATCCCAGTAGCGAGCAGATGTCTACTATCAGAGCTAGCAATGAAGATACAGTTATCGTGCGCGGGGTTGTAGAGGAAAAAGATATTCAAAAGTTAGAGTCACAATCTAATGTAGTAAAAGTTTATAAGGATACTCCCATTGCACCTTTTAATACTGCATTATTAGAAAAAGATAAAGATTTAGTTGCGCCAACCGATGGAGCGCAAGATTGTCCAATTGGTACTTGCGATTGCTCGCCGACAACAGCTAAGGGAACTATGGCTGATGTTGCTAAGTACTTTGGTGTAGATCAAATTTGGGCGGCTGGCTTCAAAGGGGAAGGTGTTGTTGTTGGTGTTGTCGATGGTGGTATAACCGCAGAAGGGCGGGATATCGATGCTTCGGAAACTATTCGGCGGGTGAAAAACGTTATTGGTGGTCCTGCATCGGATTGGGGTACTACTGCCAAGGAGTGGGGAGAACACGGAAATATGTCGGCTACCGATGTATTGGGAATGGCACCTGCTGCTAAACTTTACGATTGCCGGATTACTGGTGATTCTATATCTAATGCTTTAAAAGTATTTGATTGGGCAATTAAACAGTATCAAACTGATGGTACTCCCCAAATTATGACTAATAGTTGGGGAATTTACCAAGAAAGCTGGGATGAATTTTACGCTAATAATCCAGAACATCCTTTTACCCGTAAAGTTGTCGAAGCAATCCAACAAGGTATTTTAGTTTTGTTTGCAGCAGGTAACTGTGGAGGTAGCTGCCCTTCTCAAAGATGTGGAACGGATTTTGGCTCCGGTAAGAGTATCTGGGGTGCAAACGGACATTCTTTGGTGATGACAGTTGGTGCTGTTAATAAGGAAGAACAGTTTATTGGTTACAGCAGTCAGGGACCTGCATCTTTAGATCCCAATAAGCCAGATTTTTGTTCTTTAAGTCATTTTAAAGGTTACTTTACCAGCGATAACGGTACTTCTGCGGCTTGCCCGATTGCTGCTGGTGTAGTAGCTCTACTTAAACAGGCAAAGTCCGATTTAAATCAACAAGAAGCCAAGCAACTCCTCAGAAATACTGCTAAAAATATTGGCGAACCCGGTTTTGATTATCATTCCGGTGCGGGAATAATTCAAGCAAAAGCAGCCTTCGATCAACTTTTACCCCAACAACCGAAATGGCACGAGTGGGAAAGTTGGGGAGGCAACAGTTTTTACGCGCCTGCGGTGGTTTCCTCCGACGAACATCATCTAGATGCTTTTATCGTTGGTGGTGACAGCGCTGTTTATCGTAAATCTTGGCATGAAGATAAAAATCCTGGCGAGTGGGAAAAACTAGACGGGTTTAGTTTAGGAAGCCCTGGGTTATTAGCCCGCAATCAACAAAACATTGAATTATTTATTATTTCTCAGGAGCGTACAATACACCGTAAATCTTGGGATGGAAAGTTTTGGGGGCAATGGGAAGACTTAGGTGGTTTATGCAAGCACGGTGTTGCTGCTACTAGTTGGGGAAATGATAGATTAGATGTATTCAGCGTTGCCGCAGACAATGCCGTTTGGCACAAATTCTGGGATGGAAGTAGCTGGAGTGAATGGCTTTCTTTAGGTGGCATAAGTTTGGGTGCCCCAGCTGCGGTTTCTAGCGACGATAATTCTATTGACGTATTTATTAGAGGTTGCGATGGCGCTATACATCGCAAAAATTGGAATGGTACATCCTGGAGCAGTAACTGGGAAAGCTTAGGCGGTTTGTGGGCATACTCCCCCGCAGTCACTTCTAGAAATGGCGATCGCCTCGATGTATTTGCAGTCGGTACTGATAGCAACCTATACCGCAAAGTATGCACTCAATCGAATTGGGGAGAATGGGAAAACCTTGGTGGAGCATTACTTTCGGCACCTGCTGCCGTATCCTGGGGACAAAATCGCATCGATATATTAGCCGTTGGTGCGGATAATGCCGTGTATCACAAGTGGCTGAGTTAAGTTAATTGGGAATTGGGCATTGGGAATTGGGCATTGGGCATTGGGAATTGGGCATTGGGGATGGGGCATTGGTAATTGGTAATTGGTAATTGTTCGTTGCTAACTGTTCACTGCTCACTGCTCACTGATAACTGTTTTGGTGTTAGTGTAAAATGTCGTAACTCAATAAGACGGCAATGACTTTAACCATCCCAATTCCTGGTAGCTCTATCAACAGCTTGGATTTGTCACCTGCGGTAACAGCAATTGATAAAATCCTTACAGAGAATAATATTGCTGCAAGCGAACAACAACTACGTTTAGATATTCAATACGAATTAGAAGAGGGAGATCCACGAGAACTTTCCGAGATTCCTGAAATACGATTGTGGTATATCCGTCTCGATGCCAAATACCCGTGGCTACCATTTTTATTAGATTGGCAATATGGGGAATTTGTCCGTTATGCAGCAATGTTAGTTCCACATCAATTTAGTTCTAAAGAAGGCATTCAATACAATCCCGAAGCTTTAGAAATTTTTCTCATGCAAAAAACCTTTGTTTTAAAGGATTGGCTAGAAAAATACAACATCCCCAGTCAATTCCGCATCAAGTCAATGGCAAAATTGCTGGGTTATGACTTAGATGACGAACTATTTGCAATGTTTTAATTTGTGAACTTCCTATATCAATAAGAACCCAGTTTTTCTCAAAACTGGGTTTTCAGTCTATGTTTATTTTTTATAATTATTAGCTAAAGTAATATATTAATTTTGCCCAATCCGCGATATCAGACTTAATGCAGTATTAAAAGCATACTCAACAGCTTTTGATGTAGTTGGTAAAGCTGCTTGCCAAATACGATAATCGTTATACTCAATAATTAATTTAGCCATATCATCGATACTTACTCGATTTAAAATATCGTATTGGGCTGATTCAAAATCCTCTAATCTCTTACCACTTGCTATGACTTCTTTTCCAGCTTGGATAAATTCATCTAAAATTATTTGTGCATAACGCTTTCCCGCACCTTCAGCAAATACACAAGTAGATTTTAACGCCTTATACTCTTCAAATAAAACATCTGCTATTTTGTGCCCGACTAATTTATTCCAACTTAGCGGTAGTTCAATATCTAAACAATCACTACCAGTATATCTATATTGTAAATACTCATATATATCTGAAGCCCATGTCTCTATTTTCTTACCGGCAAACAGTTCTTTCAAAGCTTGAATGCTTGTATTAAACGAAGAATCAGAGAATACACCTTCTTCACCTTCAGGGCAGTCATACACCATATATGTCCAAATCCCAGCACTTGCTGTATCGCTACTTACAGCTTGATAAAATGTGATAGTTCCGTCTTCTTCATTTTCAAAATATGCGCTTTTTGTATCAGTAAATTGCCATAAAGGTATATTACGAGAGGCAAGCATGATTTTTTTATAAATACCTGTTAAATGCTGAGGTTGAGTCTCAACCTGGATATAACGCTTTTTAGTAACAACTAAGCTATGCAACCGAATTGCCATTATTTCTTTCCTTATATTTCGTTAATCATTTACAAAGGTGATTTCACCTACTTAACAGCTAGATAGAAGTTTATGCAAAATAATTTATCGCTTTTACCTCTATTCCTACCTCTTTCACAGGGAATAGTATTTGTATCAATTGCCTAATTTTATTTAAATCTGTCAGTTTATTTGCCATTAGTTGCTAATAGTAAAAACTTGGTATCAAATTTCAATAGACATTGATAAACAAAGGTTACAAAACTTCCGTCCTAGCTGTTAACTTAAAAACCTTCTATGGTTTGGATACTGAATTTGAATAAGAGAGGCTGGCTTGAATATTTTCTATATCTAAGCCCCCAACTTTTTCATAATTACCAATTTTTAATCATCAATTCATATGTATTACTGCAATGCAGTCTCACTACTTATGATGGCTGAAAGTTGACATGAAATAGACTGGGTTTTTTAGCCTTCTGATTTATCATTCCCCAAAATGATATGGAACTAACATTCTGACCAAAAAAAAATGATTTTTTTTTCAAGAGCTTATTAACATTGGTTTCTAGCAACTATATAAATACGAAAAGCAAAAAATATTCCTAAACAGTTTTGTTAGCCATATAACATACTGCAATTAAATGTATTTTGTTTAACATTTGGAATTTCAACCTCTCAAAGTTTTCTTCTTAAGAATAAAAAATCTAATTGTTAAGAAAACATTGGACTAGGTTTTATAGCTTAATAGATACTCCTCTTTTCTGCTTGAGGGGTAAAACCCCCTTAAATAGCTAAAACCCTTATTAATCAAGAATATTGTCGTTTATATATATTTATTTATTGATACATTTCTTTGCGGGAAGGCGTTTCTTTTGTATATAGTCAAACTATCTGTGAAAATAATATTTGCTACAAGCAAAAAAAAATTTTTTATTAAAAGCATTGTTATTGTATTCAAACATACAACCATTTTTGATAATGGTATTTTGTAAAACATGATTTCTTCGCTATGCGATAAGAATTATTTTATCAAGTTTAATAAAAAATTAACCATTAGATAATGCAAAGTTAATAGCCCTTATAGAAGAATAATCTTTATTAAAAAAATAACTTAAAATTCTACCATTGTAAATAAATAGCTTTGATTAAAACTTTGATTAATTGATTGTAGATACTTGTATTTTAGACTACAAATAAAATTTTATTTAGACAATAAATGAACTGTAAAGATAATTGTTATCTATAAAACAATAAGAAAAATTGTAGGCTGGGTTGAACGATTGCGTTCATCGAAAATGTCACGAAGCTATAACCCAACCTACGCCCTGCTTGATTTTCCAAGCTTAACTGAACGGATTAACCTATAAAACTAATTTATAAAAAGAAAAGATGACACTAGGCATTTACTTAATACCTAGTGTCGTGCATTTTATATGGAAATTACCTTTCTGAGCTTTATATAAGTCAGATTTTTGAGTTTAGCTTTGCCAAACCTTTTCTAAAATGGTTTTTGGTTGAATATCCTCGATGCAACCAGTAGGAGATTTAACAGGCAGGAATTTATCACTTTTAGGTAGTGATTTAATTGGTTCCCCCGAGCCGAATAAAGCAATAGTGTAAGTTTGCAAGAATACAGCCAGATGCATGGGCGCACTATCAGTACACAACATTAAATTAGCTCCGGCAATCATGGCTGCAAGCCTACCAACATTATTGGGAAATGTTTCTTTAATATCTGGTATTGTTTCTGAAAGAGTACGCACTAAATCTTGATTATTGGGTTGAGAAGCAACTACCACCGGCATATCTGGCTGTTTTTCCCTAAAATCTTTGATGACGGTTAGCCATTTATCGGCTGGATAAGCATTGGAAGCATCACTAAAAGAACTGCAAACCAAAATATACCCCGTATCGTTAACACCATTACGTAATTGTTCGGCAGTTGCCCAATCAATATCTGGTTTCGGTACATTAAGGGCTAGCTCCGGATAAGTCGAATTTATCCCCAAGCCTTGGAGCAAATCGTTGTACATGTAGGCAGCGTATTGTTCTTCATTTCGGGGTACTAAGCGATTAAAAAACAAAGAACTATTGCCCTTAAAACCAATCCGCGTATTTATTCCAGTCAACCACAGCAGCAAACCGGTAAACCAGCTTTGTGACGAAGTAATTGCCACATCATACTCGCGATCGCGAATCACACCGATTAAGTTACCAAAATCAGCCATACTATTGCGATCTTTAAAATCAAAGGCTAGCACTTCCGAAACAGACTGACTCACTTGGTAAGCAGCCTTTGAAGAAGGTTCGCACACCACATCAATTTTAGATGTGCTGTACTTCCCCTTGAGGTTGTCTAGAGTCGGAAAGAATAGAATTTGCTCGCCTATTCCACCAGGCACAAGGGCTACTATTCGCATATTGTTTAATTACGATTACTGGCTACTTATTTTAGGGGAAGATGTGTATTTGGGCATGGGGAATTGGGCATGGGGCATGGGGCATGGTACATGGGGCATTGGGCATGGGGCATTGGGCATGGGGGATTGAGCATTGGGCATGGGGCATGGGGCATTGAAGGAGTGGTTAACTCCCTGCTCACTGTTTACTGTTAACTGTTCACTGTCTTCCCCACGGTGTGATAAAGAAAGATTATTCGTTTCACTAATTTCAATTGAGGATTCACAATTCGTGTACTTATTAATTCCCGCAGCCGGAAGTGGTAGAAGAATGGGAAGCGATCGCAATAAACTCCTGTTGGATTTGCTGGGAGAATCTATTATTGCCTGGACTCTCAAAGCTGCCGCAGCATCTAATTCTATCAGTTGGATTGGAATCATTTCTCAGCCCCACGATTGCCAAGATTTTGAGAAAATTTTAGGTAATTTAAAACTGAATAAGCCTGTGGAATTAATAAAAGGTGGTTCAACTCGTCAAGAATCAGTCTACAATGGTTTGGGGGCATTGCCTTCTCAAGCAGAGCAAGTACTAATTCATGACGGAGCAAGATGTCTTGCTACGCCTAATTTATTTAACTCCTGTGGCGAAAGTTTGCAGAAAACTAGTGGCTTGATTGCCGCTGTGCCAGTTAAGGACACGATAAAAGTAGTAAACGAAAATAATATAATTCAATCGACACCCAACCGACAGCAACTATGGGCGGCACAAACTCCACAAGGATTTGATGTTAAGTTATTAAAACAATGCCATCAGCAAGCTGTCAGCAATGGCTGGGAAGTCACAGATGATGCTGCCTTATTTGAAAAATGTGGGCTAGATGTGTTAATAGTCCCAGGTGAAGAAACTAATTTAAAAATCACCACCCCACAAGATTTAGCTATTGCAGAGTTTATTTTGAAGAATAGAAAATAGGGGATTGGGGATTGGGGATTGGGGATTGGGGATTAGGTAATGGGTAATAGGTCATCGATATTAAGGAATGGGAAAGCCAAGTTTTTTCAAGTGGCGAGACGCTCTCACTACATTTCTAACTCCTCACTCCTAATTCCTAACTATTCCCCATGCCCCATGCCCAACGCCCCATGCCCAATGCCCAATGCCCCATGCCCAATGCCCAATGCCCCATGCCCAATGCCCAACGCCCCATGCCCAATGCCCCATTACCAATGCCCGTTAAAATTTGACATTCAAATAATAAAATGGTATCATCCGTGCCAACTTGCTTGTAGTGTGTTTTCTTGAGTTGTGCATTGTCCGTTGCGATAAACTCTCGAATGTGGATTAACAACCGATGATTGTAGCAGCATCAAAGATAGAAGCGATTTTATATTTGAAGGGAAAACCCATGTCTATTGGGGAAATAGCTGAGACAGCAAAGTGCGATCGCGCCACGGCGGAGGAAGGAATAATAGAGTTAGTAGATGAATATGCTCGTCGGGATAGTGCTTTGGAAGTTGTAGAGACTTCTGCGGGTTACAGTTTGCAATTGCGGTCAGATTTTCATGACTTAGTACAAACTTTGATTCCGGTGGAATTGGGTGTGGGAGCTTTGCGAACTTTGGCTGCAATTGCTCTTAATAGTCCAATGCTGCAAAGCGATTTAATCAACTTACGAGGTTCGGGAGCCTATCAACACGTTCCGGAATTAGTAGAACAAGGTTTTGTCCGCAAACGACGTAGCGGCGAATCTCGCTCGTTTTCCCTGCAAGTTACGCCAAAATTTCATCAATACTTCCAAATAGACCAATTACCTCAACCTTTTTCTAATTTTAAAAAGCAACAACAACTTGAATTAGAATTGCAGCCAGCAAACCAGACAGCAGCAGAAACTGTATAGGAATGTCAGAATAACCAGGCAGACAAGTCTGGGGCACGATTGACTGGTTTTAGTTTTAGGTTTCTTTTAAGCTATCGCGGCAGAAAAATATCCTGTATAACAATTCTTTCAATTGTTATTACCGCATTATTCAGCCGGGGTCAAGGTGCCTCACACTCTTAGTATGGTTTACAGTAGAATTAGCAACAAAAGCGAAAATAATTGCCAATGGTGTTTGATCCCGATTTTTTGAACGACAACTTTGACCAACACCCGAATCAAAATATTTTTGACAACATTGAGGAAAACCCCAATCAGTTGCTCAAATATCTTGAACATCAACCTCCCGAGGTTTTAGCACGTGTAGCCCAGTCTGTCAGCCCCGAAATTAAACAAATCATTTCGCAAAACGTCCAAGGGCTTGTAGGAATGTTACCCC
This sequence comes from Cyanobacteria bacterium J06633_8, assembly GCA_039820645.1. Classification (GTDB taxonomy): domain Bacteria; phylum Cyanobacteriota; class Cyanobacteriia; order Cyanobacteriales; family Nostocaceae; genus Rivularia. The sequence goes on from JBCBPQ010000025.1 coordinate 49,712, forward strand.
CAGCAAATTTTAACGTGCAGGTGACAACAGACAGGGATAATCTTGCTGGACTATTAGCT
>JBCBPQ010000026.1:0-48401 GCA_039820645.1 Cyanobacteria bacterium J06633_8
AACCCCCTTTTTAAACACACCAGAATGCACCATTCTCAACAAGCACAAAGAAACCGGGTTTCTCCGAACTTTAAACATAATTCTGCACGTTGAGTGATTTGCTGCAAGAAACCCGGTTTCTCCTAGAGGTGCAAGATATGAATTAAAAAGGGGGTTAAAGTCCCCCTTAAAAAAGGGGGATTTAGGGGGATCTCAAAAGTTTCGAGTATCATGTATAGCTTTCACAAAATCCTCTAAAAACAAAAAAATTAGTCCATTTGAATGGATTTATACTATTAACCTGGGACTTGTAGTCCCAGGTGTTGAATATGTACAGTCACCTAAACTTTAGCTTGAGAAAACAATGCTTTAGTAGCAGATTCTCCTGCTGACTTCACTTGCTTAATTAAATACCAATTCAATAGCCCTAAAATAAGCACTTGGCAAACAAAAGCAGTCAAAATTTCTGGAAATGTAGACTGTTCAGCAGCAAACCAGAAACCAACTGTGAATAGCCACGAAATATTTGATGGGTAAACATTTAAAACCCCTAAAATCATTATTGGTAGAATAATTAATGCACTTGTTGTTCCCGCAGCCCATAAAGTCCGTTTAGAATTTTTCAACATCACCATTATTTGAGCGACGGTAGCATAAATCATTATCAAACTGACAAAAACTAATAAAACACTAAAAATTTTGGAAAAATCACTATTTTGAAAATTATCAATATTTGCCTTTAAGCATACTACCAGAAAGGCGCTTGATGCTATTAATAGGTTTGTCGCTATTGCTAAAATAACTGGGCTTTTTTCACCAAATAATAATTCCCAAGTTAAAGATTTTTTAGATAAATATGTACTATTTTCATCTTTATAAAATCTAAATCTTGCCCAATCTTGTATTGCTTGACGATGGGTTAACATCAGAGCGCATAATGGCACAATTATAAGCAAATTCCATAGATATAAAACGCCCATACCTTCGTAAAAAGTATTCCAATTTTTGTAATTTTCGGAAATATAAAACCCGATAAGTACTGCTTGAAAACAGGTAAAAATTAAGTAACTTTGTTGTTTGCTAAAAATTGTAGCGTTAGGATTGCGAAAACAACGCTTTAATCCTTGCCAAGCCCAGTATGTCCACAATCCATAATTCAATAAATGTAGTGCTATTACACCAATAAAACTCTTACCTACAGCGAAATTAAAAAACTGTAATTTTTGTAATGCTGGAGTTCGGCTGAAGCTGTCAGGAAAAAAATAATGAGTTATGTCTGTAGGGCTGAATAGTCTAGCAAAAGCACCATAGTTATGATAGGATTCATGATTGGTAAATTGTATTGATACCCATAGAAATAGTAAAACTACACCACTACCTAACCAAGGTTTAAAACCACTTAATAGGGAACCACCGAATATACCAAATAACAAAGCAACGCTATAAAAGAAAATACAGCTAGCTGCAAGTATTAAGTAGAAGAATAATATATTGCCAAAAGGAAGATTTGCACTTATTCCAGTCAATATATGAAAAGGGATTGCAGCAAGAGTTACCAGATAAATCAAAACTGGAACGCCCAACATCTTTCCAGTAAATATACTTGTTTCCGACTGCGGGCTAAGACGAATGAAATTCAGCGTACCTTTACGTTCTTCTTGGGATAAATCATTAATTATTAAATAAGTTCCTGCCACCAAAAGTGTAAACATAAATATCATGCACAGAAATATAAACATATAGTTCCAGTGGTCTTGCCACCAAAGTTGCATGTTAATTTTATTGCGAGGACAAGATACCCATGATGAATACTGCTCTTTCACAAGGTTAGGTAAATTGCAATATTGATAGCGAATATTAATATCTTTTTTACTCTGTAAATCGGGAAATTCTCTTAATTGATACAGGAATGTTATCAATTGAGTGGCAAGAGATGTAACTATAGCGATGATAACGGGAAACGGCTTTAGACGACCTTTTAATTCCCTTAAAAGTTGCGGATTCCAATCGCCAATTTTATCAATTGAATTAAGCATGACATTTGTTAGTTATTAATTTTGAACTGCTCACTGCTCACTGTTAACTGCTCACTGTTAACTGTTAACTGTTAACTGCTCACTGTTAACTGTTAACTGGCTTGTTTATGACCTAACTTGAGGAAAATACTTTCTAAATCTTCTTGGGTACAGTGAAATTCTTTTAAAGGTATTCCAGCAGTAACTAGAGAACGCAATAAATCCGCAGAATCTTCTTCTTTTCCGGAAAAATTGATTCTGATGCTATCTTTAGTGCTTAATATTTCCCACTCTTCAACATAAGGATTATTTTTTAGTTCGCTTAATAAGACTTCTTGTTTTCCTAAAGTTGAAATAACTATTTGTTGGGTAGCACAGCTTTTATAAAGTTCTTGCAGGGAAGCACTTTCAACTAAAAACCCAAGTTCCATAATTCCCACCGAAGTACATAATTCGGCTAAATCGCTGAGAACATGGGAAGAAATCAAAATTGTCATTCCCGCTTCCTGCAATACTTTGATGATTTCCCGAAATTGCATCCTGGCAATGGGATCTAATCCGGAAACTGGTTCATCGAGTAGCAGTATTATCGGTTCGTGAATAATAGTTCGAGCTAAACACAAACGCTGTTTCATCCCCCTCGATAAAGTTGAAATTAAACTATTGCGTTTGTTCTCCAATTGGATTAGCTGTAAAACCTCATGTAACCTTTTAGTACGTTTGGGTTCTTTGAGAAGATATAACCTGGCAAAATAATCCAAGTAATCCCAAACTGTTAATTCCTTATATAAAGGATAATCATCGGGTAAATAGCCCAAACGACGTTTAAGAGTTGGATTTGTTTTATCCCGACGTAGGCGATCGCCATTTAAATAGATTTCTCCGGCAGTTGGTTCTTCTGCTGCTGCTAACATGCGAATTAGGGATGTTTTACCAGCACCATTAGGTCCTATAAGTCCATAAACCTCACCTTCACCAATTTCTAATTCAACGTTATTAACTGCTATATGCTTGTCAAACTGTTTATATAGCCCACTGGTACGAATGGCTAATTCTTTTACCATTATTTTTTCAGGTCAAACTGGTGTTTTCAACTAACTTAACTTCTTCCTACAGCTTCAACATGAGTAATTTCGAGGATTATCAATTATCTTTACTGCAACTTAATTTGTTAAGTGTATTTACTCTTTGAAGTTGAAATTTATTAGCTTGATTTGCACCGGTATTGTGCCTAATTATCTTTACTAGCCAATCTTTTGATTTACTAAAACGTTTTATATGATGGCGAAAAAATGTTAACTTAAGTAACAAAGTTTGAACTCGAAAAATATACTTTATTTGTTCTCCCCCACCGTTGGAAACTAGGGGCTTGCGCCCATTCTTTTAGGAGTACGTCAGTCAAAATAAAAAGGGGATACACACCCTACAAATAGGTACAGTTGCCCGGTATGATATAAAATCTGCCCAGTTTAACAAATACCTAAAACCACTATGACCCAGAACTACAGCATTACCCTACTTCCCGGCGATGGCATCGGACCAGAAATTATGGCAGTAACGGTAGATGTACTCAAAGTCGTAGGAAACAAGTTTGATATCAAGTTTGAATTTCAAGAAGCCTTAATTGGTGGTGCTGCAATCGATGCAACGGGAGAACCTTTACCAGAAACTACATTAAAAACTTGTGGCGATAGTGATGCAGTTTTACTTGCGGCTATCGGCGGTTATAAATGGGATTCTTTACCATCCGATAAACGTCCTGAAGCTGGTTTATTAGGGTTACGGGCTGGTTTAAAATTATTTGCAAATTTACGTCCAGCGAAAATCATACCTCAGCTAATTGACGCTTCAACTCTTAAGAAAGAAGTTGTAGAAGGGGTGGATATCATGGTGGTGCGCGAACTCACTGGTGGAATTTATTTTGGTAAACCCAAAGGAATTTTTGAGACTGAAACCGGTGAAAAACGCGGAATAAATACAATGGCTTATACCGAAGCGGAAATTGAGCGCATTGGTAAAGTCGCCTTTGAGGCAGCCCGTAAACGAGGAGGTAAACTCTGCTCTGTTGATAAAGCCAACGTTTTGGAAGTATCTCAATTGTGGCGGAATAAAATTACTAAACTCGCTGAAGAATACCAAGACGTTGAATTAAGTCATCTTTATGTAGATAATGCTGCCATGCAGCTACTACGCGCTCCCAAACAGTTTGATACTATCGTTACCGGAAACTTATTCGGCGATATTCTTTCGGATGCCGCAGCTATGCTTACCGGCAGTATTGGTATGTTACCATCTGCTAGTCTGGGAGCAAATGCACCTGGAGTTTTTGAACCAGTTCACGGTTCAGCCCCCGATATTGCAGGACAAGATAAAGCAAATCCTTTAGCACAGGTTTTGAGTGCAGCAATGATGCTACGCTACGGTTTAAACCAAAGCGATGCAGCAGACTACATAGAAAACACAGTGTTTCAAGTCCTACAGAATGGTTTCCGTACTGGGGATATAATGTCCGAAGGAATGAATCAAGTAGGTTGCCAAGCTATGGGCAAACAACTGATTCAGACTTTAGAGAAATAACTTAATTAGTAACTAAATTAACGATTACTTTTCTAATTTAGGTCAAAATAATTTGGTCTCCCTAAACCGGAAACTTTCAGATACACTTAATTGCACACCTAGTCATAAAATAGAAGTAATTCGTGTACGTATTACGACAAGGGCAAGAAAATTTTACCAACCCCATGACGCAATCTCCCTTGATTGACTCATCTGTCATCAGAGCGGCCGGTCAAATATATTACACATACTGTGAGGTACATCCAGAAATTGCTGGACAACCTTCAGGAGTAGCGATTAATCGTGGTAATCATCGAGGAAAAGTCATTTTTACCCAGCAACCAGTTCTTTTACCGCAAGAGTGTTTTGTTCCATTGAATCAAATCGAATCTCATATGTATTAAGAGGTTAAAGGTAAAAGGTTGATTCTCTCCTTTTCCCTATCTCCTCATTTTCCTATTTAGTCATTCAAAGCTGACGTACAATCCGGGTAATTACGAATTACAAATTACGAATTAGGAATTACTTTGAGACGGATGACTTTGGAATAACTTTATGGATGAGTGGATTATCGTACCGGCAGGTTTAATTGTTTTCTTATTAGGTGCATCTATTGGTAGCTTTATCAACGTTGTAGTTTATCGACTACCGGCTGGTTTATCGATTCTTTATCCTCCTTCCCGATGTCCTCATTGCTTAAACCGGTTAAAGGCTTACGATAATGTTCCGGTTTTCGGCTGGTTGTGTTTGCGGGGGCGTTGTCGTTACTGCAAAAGTAAAATATCTCCTCGTTACCCAATTGTTGAAGCGGTTACGGGATTAATATTTGTAATAATTTTTATCACATTTCAATTTTCGCAGCAGACGATAGGTTATTGGCTATTTTGTAGTTGGCTGTTAGCGCTATCAATAATTGACTTAGACACAATGACTTTACCCGGAGAACTAACAAAATCGGGTTTAATATTGGGCATTCTGTTTCAAATGATATTAGGATTCACATCGCAGTCGGGTTGGTTAGGATTAGTAAATCAATTAATGCTAGCAATCGCAGCAGCAGTATTAGGAATTTGGATGTTTGACGGAATTGCTTGCATCGGTACAATTATTTTTCGCAAAGATGCAATGGGTGCAGGGGATGCTAAGTTAGCAGCAATGATGGGAGCTTGGCTGGGCTGGAAGTATTTACTTTTGGCGAGTTTCATAGCTTGTATTGCAGGAGTTATAGCACAAAGCTGCTCTACCCTTTTAATACAAAAAAACTTAAAAAGAAATAAACCTTTTCCTTTCGGTCCTTATTTAGCTCTAGGTTCGGCGATCGCCCTTTTTAGCGGTGAAGTTATTTTATCCGCTTATATACAATTCTTTTTTTAAATCTTGTATCATTCCCGATAATCAGTTTGCCTCGAGATTCCCCATTCTTTTAACTTTTTCTTAGACTAGAATAAGCCAGCCCAATGTTTTAGGAGTACGTCGGTAAGGAATAACAGTGCTTTAGCAGAGGTGAAAAAATAACTAACTAATTGCTAGCCTTAACTGGTAATTGATAACTGATAACTGATAACTGGTAACTGTTAGCTGATACTTGATAACTGTAAAATTCATTACCCTATAATGTTTTAAGTATTTGGTATTATCATGCTGTAGCTGGGAAAATCTTTGTAAATTACCAATAATTCTTGGACGTATCATCAACTTGCATAAAGTATCTTATTGTCTTCTGTAGACTGTATTGCGGTTGAAGTGGTTATGCTTTCGATATAGTCTAAGACTTGAATTGGTTTACTTATTTTCGTTAAGCTCAAAGGCATAGACAACTACGTTCTTATTTCCATTGCTTAGTAAAACCTTGAGGAATAATATAAATCTCTGGCATGAAAAGCTATAAAATATAACATTCATGCTCAAGATAAAAAAGACAATTCCCGTATTATTGACTAAATTTGACATACAATCCACTTGCATAAGATACAAATGGCAAACAACGACGAAACACGCGGTTTTAAATCTTTATTTGATTGGTTTGCAAACCGACGTAAAACAGAATCTATCAGTATTGAACGTCAAGAACGTGAAATTGCTGATGGATTGTGGCATAAATGCACGAAGTGTGGTGTACTAACTTATACAAAAGACTTAAAAGCAAATCAAATGGTTTGCATCGAGTGCGGACATCATAATCGAGTGGACAGCGACGAACGCATCAATCAACTTATAGATGCGAATACTTGGACAGCAATGGACGAACATTTGCTTCCTACCGATCCTTTGCAATTTCGCGATCGCAAATCTTACAGCGATCGTTTACGAGATATGCAGGAAAAAACTGGTTTAACCGATGCTGTCAGAACTGGTTTAGGAGAAATCAATGGTTTACCTATTGCTCTAGGTGTAATGGACTTCCGGTTCATCGGAGCTAGTATGGGTTCGGTTGTAGGGGAAAAATTAACACGTTTGATTGAACGAGCAACCCAAAGACGCTACCCAGTAGTAATTATCTGTACTTCTGGCGGAGCAAGAATGCAAGAAGGATTGCTCTCTTTAATGCAGATGGCTAAGGTATCAGCAGCTTTAGAACTTCATCGTCAACAAAAACTTCTTTACGTTCCTGTATTGACTAATCCTACAACTGGTGGAGTGACGGCGAGTTTTGCAATGTTGGGCGATATCATTTTGGCAGAGCCAAAAGCAACTATTGGTTTCGCTGGTAGACGAGTTATTGAACAAACCTTACGAGAAAAATTGCCTGAAGACTTTCAAAGTGCGGAAGATTTACTTAAGCATGGCTTTGTTGATGAAATTGTTCCCCGCACTCAATTAAAGAAAACTTTGACACAATTAATTGCTTTACACCAACCACCCGCAATTACAGCTAATAACAATTTGCTGGTATGGGAAACAACAACAAACTTGAATCATACTGTTGTCACAGAACAGTGAACAGTCAACAGTTAACAGTTAACAGTTAACATTTAGCAGCGAAAATAGAAATTAAACCTCACCTGTCTTAAAGGACATTTCTCTTGTTGCTAAAGAGAGAAAAGGGTGAGGTTTTTGATTTCATAAGCAAGAGGCAAGAAGGATGAAGAAACCCACGTTTAAAAACATGGGATTGAAATAAGAATATAAATGCCACTTAAATATTGTTTTTTGTTACTAAGTAGGCAATTTACATCTTGTTAAATAGCGATACTTTATTTGTGCCGACTTACTTAACTGCTAACTGCTAACTGTTCACTGATTACTGCTAACTGTTCACTGATTACTGCTAACTGTTCACTGATTACTGTTAACTGTTCACTGATTACTGTTAACTGTTAACTGTAGTTTCCGAAAACCCTGAAACATTTTACTCAAAGATTGTCTCCGGGCTTCTTTAACAAATAGAAGCGGAACAAGAGCAATTAGCCGGAAACCTACAGAAATCATAAATAAACCCGGTAATTCTCCCACAAAAGCATTTTCTGCAAGAAAACCGCCGATTGTTGTGCCAATTGCACCGCTAGCACCAGCTAAAGCTGCTGCGGTTGCAAAATAAACAGACTGCATTCTTACAGGAGCAATACTTATTTGTATATTATTGCTACATAATTCAATTGCTGCGGTGGAACCTCCGATAAGAATATGTAGCAAGGGAAGCCACAACCAAATACTCAAGAAATCTACACCAATTCCCACCCATAAAAGTGGAATTATTGCAACTAATACTCCTACTAAAAATAAGATGGCGCGATTTCCAACTTTATCTGCTAATTTCCCCCATAAAATCAGCATTAACATCCCAGCACCGGCTTGAAAACTCCCATAAACCGTTACCCAACTGACATCTAAGTCGAGGGTGTCCAACATATAAAGGTTGAAAAATGGTGTGCTGAGGTTAAAAGCAAACATCCATAAACTGAAGTAAGCCAAGAATATTAAAAAATTAGAGTCTTTCCACATACCCGCAGGCTGAGTGATATTTTGGTTTGTAATTTCTGAAGCTGGGGAAACTTGTATATTGCTATCCTCTTTTTCTGAATTCTCTGAAGCTTTGTTTCTACTAAAACTCTTGATTTCAGAATAATTGTGAGACTGAGGATTAATATCTGCTTTCAAAAACTGACAAGCAAGACTCGCCGCACCGGCGACTAAACCCAAAAGTAAAACTAATCCGTAACCTTGTATCGCACCACCAGGGCAAAAACTTACTATTAAACCAGCTAAGGGTACATAAAGTAATTTTGTAAAACTCGAAAGACTATTTCTTAAACCGAAATATCTGCCGCGCAACTGTCGAGGAACCAGCATCGCCATCCAACTCAACCAAGACGCACTTCCTAATGCAGTTAGTACGTGACTCGCCAAAATTATTAATAGCGTTAAAACAACTAACTGGTGATTCTGTAAATCTCCCCAGCCCCAACTTGCCGCACCAATAGCAATCGCTAAAAACAGCCATACGAATCTAGCAGCACCATGAGTCCAAAGACAATAACTATGCCGACTATCAGTACGTTCGGAAAAATAAGCACCTAAAGGTTGCAAAAGATTCACCAGCATGGGAATAGAAGAAAGCATCCCAATTTGTACTGGAGTTGCACCTAACTCTATTAAAAAATTACTTAGCAGAATTCCAGTGGTAGTAATATCAAACACTGCCGCAAACACTCCATCCGCCGTTGAAGCTCTCAGGCTTTTGCGAATAGCACTTTTAGAAATTCTTTTACTTTGAGATTCAAGATTATTTTCAGTTAGCGGGAGTACTGACGGCAAAACAGCACTCTGAGAGCTTTCTGGAACTTCAAGAACAGCAGTATTAACCTGAACAGATTGCATTAGCTACCCTTCGGAATAATTATTTTGAAATGACCAGTTTATGACCTGTTATTTAAATGATTCTTGCCAGATAGTCTGACAGTCTTTGTTAACCTTACATCACATATCTTAATAAAGATATATGTAAGTTTAAATTAACAACAGTATAACTTACGTTTTGTTAAATATTATAAGCATCCTTTGAAGCAAAAATCCTCATTAAATAATGGTTTTACTCAACATTTTTCTGCGTGCAGAAAGAAATATTAAAAAAATATAAAATATCTTCAAAAAGATTTGTAAAGCTGGTAGTCTATGTGCCCCATCAATATGGGAATATTGCATTCATAAAAATCTAGCCCCAAATATTTATTTGTCGTGTAATTAGCTAATACCTTCGTTATGAACAAAAAACTATTTAGCTTTTTAGGAATCTTGCTAGCATTTACCCTACTAATAGGCATTTTAGATAATCTATTCTTATCAAATACTTCAACATCATCAGATATAGTTACTGTTAAATTTAGTGGTTGGGGAGCTAGTTCGGTTGAGCAAAAGTTATTAAAGCAACTGCTACAAGATTTTGAAATAGAGCATCCCAACATAAAAGTTAAGTATGAGGTTATTAATGACCAATATATGGATGTAATAAAAACTCGTTTGGTAGGGGAAGCTGCACCGGATGTCTTCTACCTAGATGCTCTAGAAGCACCTTTTTTAATGAGTCAAAATGTACTAGAACCTCTAGATAGTTATATAAAACCTGAATTTGATTTAAATGATTTTGAAGCAACTCTGCTAGAAAGCTTTAAATACGAAAACCAAATTTACGGACTTCCGAAAGATTACTCAACTTTAGCTCTGTTTTATAACAAAGAAACTTTAAGTAAAAAAGGTTTTACTAATCCTCCCGAGACTTGGAAAGAATTACGTAATTACTCCCAAAAGTTAACAGAAGATAGTAACAAAAACGGCAGGATAGATAAATATGGTTTCGGGGAAACAGCAGAGTTAGCCAGACAAGCTTATAAAATCAAAGCCTTCGATGGAAAAATCATTGATCAAAATATAGGTTATGCAGCTTTTGCTTCCCCCGAAGCTTTGAAAGGATTGCGATTAGCTGTTGAACAATATCAACAAGAAAGAACTTCCGCACAAAAAACAGATGTTGGGACAAATTCTGGAAGCGAAATGTTCGCACAAGGCAAAGTTGCAATGGTTATAGAAGGTAACTGGGCAATACCTTATTTAAAGGAAACTTTTCCCAAATTAGACTTTGGTACTGCAGAATTACCAAAGATAAATAAGAAAAAAGGCACAATGGTATTTACCGTTGCTTACGTGATGAATAAGAAAGCAACTAATAAAGCACAAGCTTGGGAATTAATTTCTTACCTTACGGGTAAAAAAGGTATGGAAAAATGGACTGAAAGCGGTTTTGCCTTACCGAGTAGAAAATCAGTAGCCAAAAAACTAAAGTACGACAAAGATGATTTACGCTCGCCATTTATAGCAGGAGTTGATTACGCGATGCCGTGGCAAATTGGAAAATATCCGGCACCGATTGTAAACAATTTTGAAAATCAATTTACGAGCGCTATGTTAGGACAACAAGATTTAGAAAAGGCTATGAACAAGGCTCAAAGACAAGCAAATAAGCAAATAAAAATGATGGAATATTAATTTTTATCATGTCTTGTGTTTTGTGAAAAGACAGTTAAGATTTTTAATCGCTTTAGCAGTAGGGTGAAGTTAAAAGAATTGTCAAGAATAATTATCAACAAAAAATAAATTAAAATAAAACATCATAATCTAACATCAAACTTACCGTTCAAAAATTCAATATTGAAAAGTATCCCAATACTGAAGCAACCTTGAGCGATCGCCAAATTACTCACTGGGATACAATGAAAGGATATGGCTTTTCTTCAGCACCGACGTATTCATACACTTGCTTGCTTCTTTTTCATATAAGATGGTGCGTTACGTTAGACGACAACACACCCTAAAATTTCCTATTAGCTATTCTTCCTTCCCTTGACTAACTTTTTCTAGTTCAACAGCTTCCATCAAAGAACGAACCTGCTTGGCTCCTTCAGAAGGTTCAAAGTTCAAAGGAAATTTACTCTTACTCATCATTCGTAAGCCCAAAGGAGCAATACTTAATAAACCCTTGATGTCTTTAAAATAATTACCGACAACCTGTAAACCAAATTGCCTCTCATCGATCCAACCACCTTCTTTCACCAAATCTATCAATACCTTACGGTGACGAATCGAACGACTATCGCTTGCTTCTTTCTTTTCCAGAAGAGACTGCTTAATTTTACTAATTTGGTCTAACGGTGCAACTTCCATTGGACAAACACTATTGCAATAATAACAACGAGTGCAACCCCAAACTCCTGATTGTCCTTCGTTGTATTTTTCTAAACGCATTTGAGTTTCCGAATCGCGCTTATCTTCCACCATTCGATAAGCTTTAGCAAGAGCATGGGGACCGACAAAATCCGGATTAACTTCCAATGCATTGCACTCAGAATAACAAGCACCACACATAATACAATTACCAGTTTCTTCAAGCTGCTCTCTTTCTTCTGGTGTTTGTAAAAACTCTCGTTCTGGTACTTTTCTTGCAGCAGTGCTTACATATGGTGAAACAGTTTCTAAGTTGTTCCAGAAACCCTTCATATCAACAATTAAATCTTTTAGTACAGGCATATTACCCAATGGAGCAATAGTAATTTCTGGAATAGAATGATCTCGATTCTCCTCGGATATATGTGATGTAAATCGAGCAATTTCGCTGCCAACATTTTCTTTACAAGCTAAAGCCGAGCGCCCGTTAATGCGGATAGCACAACTACCACAAATTGTATTGCGGCAATTTTTGCGAAATGCTAAAGTCCCATCTTGCTCCCATTTAATTCGATTTAGACAATCGAGGATTGTATTACCCTCTTCTACCTCCAAAAGATAAGTTTGAACGGTAGGAGATATTTTCGGATTTTGTCGAATAACTTTAAAATTAACTTTCATTTTGCCCCTTCGATTTTAATTTTTTACCCTTGCTTGCCCAAGGAAATCAATTTTAATTTAGTAGTTAGCCTTCCTTATAGCAGCTTATCCTCTCATTGCTCCAATTTAAATAGCTATTTAACATCGAATAATCATCAAAGAGAATCGATTATATGACCTGGATGGGATAAGTGTACAAATTTCCCCAGTAGTCTTCTTAGGGGCAACAAGTGAAGCAGATAACGTCGGCTATAGTAACATCCCCACAGAATATGAAGTAATATCTTTATTTTTGCGGCTTATTCGTTACGTACTGCCTACTTTCTTCTGTGGAACAACTCCCAAAGCTTAAATAGTATTGCTATTAGCTAGAGCCGCCTTCAGAATCATTAATATAAGTTAACTCTTGTGAGAAGTTTATAAGGATGTTTTGATAGAGGGAAGCGTAAAAACAAGAGTCTTAACAAAAATCTTTGAATCGTATTTTTCAATATTTATTCAAATATACCTTCTTGTTACAACTGCTTTATAGTTCAACTACCACACCATCCTTAATCACCTCTAGGGTAAAAAACCTTTATATTTCCTGTTTACCAAAGTAAATTTCAGGATTATTATAGAAGACTTGAACCAATTGATTAACATCTCCGATATCACATTTGCTTGTCAGAAGACTTGTACATAAGAGTCGCGTTACAGAGATGAATATTCAGTGAAAGTGGGATATGTAACAATCAGATCAAAAATATGAATACAACCCCAGATGAATTTTTATAAAATTATCATAGCAACACCTACCCCCTTTGCAACAGAACATTAGATAAAAGCATAATTGTAAAAATAATTAAAACTTAAACAATAATTTTGCTATTATTAGTCCATGTTAGTATTTAATATAAAATTATGAGGAAACAAAACTATAATAAATTGCCGTACAGCTGCGGTAGCTATAGCTTTGTTTCTTTGTAATCTAGGGGCATAAAAATTTTTGTCACTAGAAGGTAGTATAAAAGGGTTTATCCTCATAAACCCTTAGCATTAACTATGCTGTCTTAAGTCATAGAGTAATGTTAGGGAAAATCCTACAACTCTGAATGCTAAAAGACTTGAGCCGCAAATAAATTGCTTGCTAACTTCAAAAGGTCTGCTTTTTTATTTAAATAGCAGACTAGCGTAGTTTGCAAAAGTAAATTACAGTTAATTAGCTTTGTTTAAAGCCCAGTGAGAAAAAAATTTCATCTGCGGATAGTAAACATGGGCTAAAGCTATGTAAGGTTGCTGAAACTATTTGCCCCTACTAACCTAATTTATGAGTAAAATGTTGTGGAATACCATAAACATGTTTCTTTTAAAGTTAGACAGGCAGGAATTGAGGCATAGTTAAAGTCCGAAAAAATTTGATGTAAGAATGTCAAAAAATCGCCTTTAGGCTAGGCATAAAACTGCATTATTGATCGCGAAAGCACAGATTAAGGAAAATTTGAGTGTAATGAGTGAAACAGCAACAGCGCCATTAACAGGAAAAACACTGCTTGCAAAAGTCAAAGAACTATCGAATTTACCAAGACGAGAAAGAGCAAAGCAGTGCGGTTATTACACTACTACTAAGAATGGTCTGGTACGAGTAAATCTGACAGATTTTTACGATGCTTTGTTATCCGCTAGGGGCATTCCCTTAAGTCCTGAAACACCAAAAGATGGTCGAGGACGCGAACCGACATATAGAGTTAGCGTTCATCAAAACGGTCAAATTGTTATTGGTGCTACATATACCAAAGCAATGGGTTTAAAATCCGGTGATGAGTTTGAAATTAAGTTGGGATACAAGCACATTCACCTAATTCAAGTTGACGCTGCAAGTCAAACAGATGAAGATTCTGATGAAGATTTAGAAGAAGAAGAGTAAATTTTTCTTATGGCAGGGATAAGTGAAGAAAACAGTGTTTTACAACTTTCCCCTCCACCTATAGATAAATAGTTGTTTTGGCAACTTGTCCAATTAATTTTGAACAAGAAAATATGCCGAAACGACTATATCCATCTGAAACTTTTTGGACGTTTTATTGAAAAATATTAAGATAAGCAATTCAATTGCTAGTCTTACTTATGAAGTAAGAGAGAAGTGTTGATGCAATTGATGCTTCTCTTTTCTGTAGCTTTATGTTAAAAGCTGCTTTTGTTTTTTATCTCTGAAAATAAATATAGATAAAGCGATTATGACCTTGTGTTTTTTTCGTTTATTTTGACTGATTTATTTGAACTTTTTAGCAGTAATTCGATTTCCCGGTGGGAAAATGCACCCGCTTTAATTGTTGCAATCGCTTTTTTTGTTGCTTGGATAGTATGTTGGTTGCCAATAGCGTTCATTTTGACAAAAATATTGCATTGGACACCGAAGGAACCCTTGCAACCACAGCAAAAAATCGCTTTAGTAACTTCCCTTTATTTATTAGCTCCTTTAATCCTATTTTTGACTAATTTGCTAATTTATGAATCTTTTGCAAATTATGGTTGGGTAGGAAATTTTTCAATTTTATACTCGCTTTTTTTGGGGTTCGGTTGGGGAGTCGTAAGTTTAGCTTTCATATTCGGTTGCCAGTTGTATTTGGGTTTGTGTAAGTTAAAACTATCGAATTTAAAATCCGTTTCATCTACATTATTTTCTGTCTTATTAGTCGCGTTATTAGTAGGTGGTGTTGAAGAGCTAGTATTTCGAGGTTTTCTTTTCACTCAACTTGAAAAAGTTTATTCAGTTTGGATAGCGGCAATAATTTCGGGCTTCATTTTTGCATTACTGCATTTGGTTTGGGAACGAAAGGAAACAACTCCTCAACTCCCAGGATTATTTTTAATGGGAATAGTTTTAGTCTTAGCAAGGTTTGCTGATAATGGCAGCTTGGGTATAGCTTGGGGACTACACGCGGGTTGGGTGTGGTGTATAGCGATTATTGATACACTTAGTTTGATTAATTACACTGGTAAATCATCTGAATGGATAACAGGTAAAAATCAAAAACCTTTGGCAGGTGTTGCGGGGATATTGTGCATGGGAATAACCGCAGTTGCTTTATATTTAGTGATGAGTAAATTTAGTCTCGCTTAGAATGGGTAATAAATTTAAACGGGAAGAGATATAGGCTTATCAGATTATAGATAATAAAGGATTACAAAGGTAGACATAATAATTAGCCTTTCTTACAAGGCAATAACTCTAAGGGTAAACGCCAGCGAAAAAAGTTCCCAGTCAGAAACTAGGAACCAGATTGCATGCATTTCTTGCTAAAAGCTAATTATCCAAAAGGAACTAAACGCTTAAGGGCACGACCTACTACATCACCGTAACGCAATTGCCCGCATAAAATTTGACCCATTATCTGGCTACCAGTCGGACGTTTTACACCTGCTTTGTAACCAACACCTGGGAAGCGGTAAAATGCGCCTGCAAGTTTCTGCGCCCAAGCCATATCAGCGCCCCATTCTTCATTCATTACTTCGGTATATTTTTCCAAGGCGTTAGTATCACCACCAACAGCTTTGTTAACAGCTTCAGCAGCTTTCATACCGCTAAAAATAGAGGGACGAATACCTTCTGCTGTCATCGGGTCAACTACACAAGCTGCTTCTCCCGCTAAAACTGCGTTTTGAGTATGCAGCGTTTTATTTCCATTCCATACACATATAGGATGGGTATACTCTTTGCAAGCATTGACATCAATGCCGAACATAGAGCTACAATCTTTAAAAATTTTGGTGAAGTTGCCAGGTTCTCCACCAAGGAAGCTTGTAGCACCAATAGATACACCATCAGCTTTGGGGAAGCTCCAGATATAACCGTTTTTTATCGTTCCAAATTCAAACTGAATCTTAGATTTATCTTGTCCGGATGAAGTGGGTGCTTCCAAAGCTGCGGCTAGACGGCGCTTGGGTTCTTTGAAACCCAACCATTTTGCCATCGGACCAGCCGCACCATCTGCTGCAATCAGGTAACTTGCACTGAAGGTACCATTTGCTGTATTGACTTCCCAATGGTCCCCTTTAAACTCAATAGATTTTACTTCAGTACTATCCTTGAGTTCGGCACCTTGTTTCTGAGCTTGCTGAACTAAAAAATGGTCAAAAACATCTCGCTGTACCATCCATACTGGTTCTATGGTCTGTATCCTTGTTTCTACTGGGTCTCCCTTTTTCCAAGTAAACTTAATGGTGTCTACCTTTTCCGAAATTGCCGGACTAAAATCGAAGTCAAACCATTTGGCGATCGCGGGGGATACTCCACCACCGCAAGGCTTATATCTTGGTAAAGATTCTCTTTCTAAAACGAGTACCGAACGTCCTTGTTTTGCTAAATGATACGCAGCTGTTCCACCAGCAGGACCCGCCCCAACTATAATACAATCGTACATATGGTTAAGCTTTGCTCCTCAATAATGGTCTATGTGAATGAAGGTGTTATCCAACTAAACTATTTCCGATTTTATGACTTCAACCGTCCGCCATTTTGCCGACGTACTCCTAAAAAATTGGGCAGGCTTTTAAAAAACCTCCGTTTTTAACCGTGAACACTCGTCCGTTCTGGGTCTCCGACCCAGAACGGGAAGCCTGCCCAATTTTTTATAGAGGAATTGTGACTCGGAATTATTTTTATTTATCTCAATAATTATTCTTGACTAACTATACTCATCCGTAAATATAACTATTCAAATTTCATTTGTAACTGATTTATTGTATTTGTGCTTTAAATATTCTTTTTCTGTACTAGTATGCCCTGCATAATTAAACTTTGCTTATATGTATTTAAATTTACACTCTAAATTGTATGGTTAATATAAACGCTAACAAATTACAATTAATTGCCTTCACCAATTAAAAAATTTTCGCTAAATATTGAAGATTTTTTATTAAGTTTAAGTAAATATATTTTTTATATGCTATGTCCGTTAGTCGCCCCTGAGTACTATTTTTTATAGAAAATAATTCAGTATTCACCATCACCAAAAACAAACCTCAGGGATTATACTTCCTTGAAAAAATCAAATAAAAAGCCCAGAGCTAGAAGTTAACTCAAAATTACAGACTTATAACTTCCAACTCTGCGCTTATTTAATTCACATCTTAAACAGTTGTGATTTCTTTTTCTTTTTCCCCTAATAAATCGTCTATTTTACTCGTATACTTATTCGTCAATTTTTGGACTTCGTCTTGCAAATCTCGCGATTCATCTTCAGAAATTTCAGCATTTTTTTCCTGCTTGCGAATCGTATCTAAAGCATCCCGACGAATATTACGAATAGCAACACGACCTTCTTCGGCATACTTAGCAGCGAGTTTGACAAATTCTTTACGACGCTCTTCAGTTAAAGGTGGAATATTCAACCTAATAATAGAACCATCGTTATTGGGAGTTAAACCTACGTCCGACATCGAAATAGCTTTTTCGATGTTACCCAAGCTGCTTTGGTCGTAGGGTTGAATTGTTATGGTAGTAGCATCCGGCGTACCAATATTTGCCAAAGACTTTAAAGGTGTATCTACATCATAGTAGTTAACCATAATTTTATCTAGCAAACTCGAATTAGCACGACCAGTGCGAATCGTGTTAAAAGAGCGTTGAGTCGCTTCAATGCTCTTTTTCATTGTACTTTCAGCTTCAGCTAATTTCACAAGAACCTCCCACAAGGGTGCCAATGGATTCTCCCATGACTGCGCGGTGGATATTACCCCGCACATTCAAGTCAAAGACAAGAATTGGGATATCGTTTTCTTTACATAAGGCTATGGCAGTACTATCCATTACTCGCAATTCCTTATTTAAAACGTGTGCGTATGTTAGCGATTTGTAACGCTTTGCTTGGGGATTATCATTTGGATCGGAATCGTATACTCCGTCTACCTTAGTAGCTTTAAAAATCACTTCTGCATCGATTTCAGCCGCCCTTAATGCGGCAGTAGTATCGGTAGTAAAGAAGGGATTACCCGAACCCGCACCAAAAATAACCACCAATCCTGATTCTAGATGATTGATGGCTTTACGGCGTATATATGGTTCGGCGACTTCTTGCATTGCGATCGCGGTTTGCAGGCGCGTCTGTACGCCTATTCGTTCGAGGGATTCTTGCAGCGTCATAGCATTCATAACCGTAGCAATCATTCCAATGTAGTCAGCGGTAGCCCGATCCATACCCGCCGAAGCAGCTTTCATACCGCGAAATATGTTTCCGCCTCCCACTACTATGGCAAGCTGAACGCCTGTGGCTACAACCTCTTTTACTTCTGAAGCTATAGAATTTACCACCTCGGGATCAATTCCGTAGCCCATACTGCCCATTAAGGCTTCACCGCTCAGTTTAAGTAAAACCCGTCGGTAACCTGTTCCCATGAAGTTAAGCTTTATCCAAAATTTTTATTTGCCGTATCATTTAAGATATCAGTAGAATGACTATCTGTCTCTAGTTTCGCCATACCAAACTACTACCTAGAGCTTCTGTTTCGGTTATATCTATCTCTTCACCTTTTAATAGAGAGACAACAGCATTCTTTAAATAAGCTTTTTGCAGTGAACCAACCTGTTGAGCCTTACTATCAACTTGACCTCTGTAGCGTATAATACCGTCTTTATCTATTAAAAATGCCATTGGTGTTTTAGTGGCACCAAAGCTACGCGTTACATCTTGGGTGGAGTCCCATAAGTAAGGGAAATTTAATTGGTGTTCTCTGGCAAAACATTTCATATTATCAAAGCTTTCATTAGGATCGTTTTGGGCTATGTTGCCGTTGACTCCAATTAAGGTAAAGCCTTGTTTCCCAAGTTCTGTTTGTAATTTTTTTAATTTATCCATATACAACCCTACGTAGGAGCAACGGTTGCACATAGAAATTACGCCAACTGCACGGAATTTTTCTAAATAACGTCTTAGATGGTGTACTTGATTATCAATTCCTGGCAGTTCAAAATCAGGTGCGTATTTTCCTATGGGGGTATCCATTTTTTTTAGTACACTCATATTCTTGGTTGCTGGAAGGAACTGGAAACAGCAAAACACATTTTGAATGTGGTGGGCGTGCGTCCGTTTTCAAGCCACCCTCTGTGTAGATGCTTAACTTATATCCAATAATTTTATAGTTGCCACTCAGTAGTCGTAAATTGTGAAACTACTGAATCAAAGTATATTTATGTTTTTGCTATTGTGTCTAATAATTTTTGTGTTTTTCCCATTTCCTTGCATATAGCAGAGTTGTTGTCACAAGCTATTGAAACCAGTAATAATTAATATAAGCTGCATATCTATTGCAGTTACCAAGGACATACTTATTTATTTTGTATGTCAATGTTTCAATTTTTTGTTGCACAGAAAAATATTTATGTAAAATTAATTTATTAAATTGACATCAGAAAATACACTGAAATTAATGTATATAAGAGATACCAAAAAAAATTATATCTTGATTGCTGTGAATATTTATGTCTGGATAAAATATTGACAGTATTTCTAGCTCGAGTACAACAAGTAGGAAAAAATTTGACACAGATAAGCTATAGCTACTGTAAATAAGTTGTAAAATATCAAGATGCTAAAAACCAGATTTATGAATTATCGTCATTTAATTGAGTAGTATTATATCCTATGAGTAGTATTCTATTTTAACTATCGCGACGTTATCAGTTAAACACATTAATAGTGTTAAGCGTAAAAATACTGCCTTTCCAATAAGCTTAATAGTTAGTAGACTTATATTATATACAAGCAAAAATAGTTTTATAGATGTGTTTTCTCAGGTAAATATTGAAATTATTAAGAAAACAAAAAAACAATCTAGTTAATTTTAGATTATTGCGTATATTTATTTATATATAAAATTGATTTTCTATGAGTACTTTTACTTCCACACCAGTATTTAGCTCAACAAAAACTTGGTTTTGGCAAGGTTTTCCCATTTGTTATCAAACCCAAGGAAGCAGCGGTTCTGCTGTTGTCTTAATACACGGTTTTGGGGCTTCATGGGCACATTTTAGAAAGAATATCCCAGTGCTGGCAGAAAATTTTCGCGTTTATGCAATTGATTTGATTGGTTTTGGAGCTTCAGCTAAACCAAAACCGGAAGAAGAAATTGCTTATACATTTGAAATTTGGGGGCGGCAAATAGCTGATTTTTGCCGTCAGGTGGTAGGTGAATCGGCTCATTTAGTAGGAAATTCTATTGGGTGTATTGTAGCCATGCAAGCCGCTGTAGATAATCCAGATATTGTTTCAAGTGTAGCTTTGCTCAACTGTTCTCTTAGGCTTTTGCACGAACGCAAACAAGCTGAACTACCAGCATATCGGCGTATGGGAGCGCCTTTACTACAGCGCATACTATCGATAAAATCAGTAGGGGAATTCTTTTTTAATCAAATTGCAAAACCTAAAACCGTGCGTTCAATTTTGCTACAAGCTTATCCTACTAGTGAAGCTGTAACAGATGAATTGATAGATATTTTAATGGCACCAGCTAAAGATCCAGGTGCAGCATCTGTATTTCTGGCTTTTACAGCTTATTCTCAAGGACCTTTAGCAGAAGACCTTCTACCCAAATTACCTTGTCCAGCTATCATTTTATGGGGAAGTGCCGACCCTTGGGAACCAATCGAATTAGGTCGAGAATTTGCTGAGTTTCCCCAGGTGAGGAAGTTTATTCCTTTAGAAGGTATAGGACATTGCCCCCAAGACGAAGCTCCAGAATTGGTAAATCCGATTTTACAAGATTGGATTTTAGAAGTTACTTCGTAAAATATGAAATTATTGATAATTTTTGATTCACCTCGAATTCAGTCTTTTTAAAGCATAGAATAGGATTAACTATGAGTAAGGCTTAGTGCGATATAGCAGTTTTCATCTGTATTGGAGAATCAATCGAAAACCGCTACATCTTTTCTAAATAGGTGCAATATCTTTCACAAAATTACCTCTCCTATATGCAAGAGAGGTAATTATTAAGGGTTTGAATTTAGTGAAAAGAATAATCGTCAAGTGACGTTAAAGGTTCAATTTTCCTACAAAATTAACTATAATTAATTAGCAACAGTTGTAAAATTACCGTATAACTGCATGTAACCACAGAACTTGCACGCATCCTCTTTCCATGCTGCTAGCTGCTTCTCGAAAAGCTCATCCGGAAGTATAATTAAAGTAATGGAATATCATCAGAAGATTCAGGAGCCGAAAGTTTTTCTAACCAATCTTCACCTACCTGAATGCTGATATCAGAATTAAGACTACCAGTACTTTCTACTCGCACTTCTCCAAATCCTAAAAGACTACGAACTGATTCAGCACTGTTTTCGTCTCCTTGTTGAGCAACAACACGAGTCACTTTTAAAGGTTGGCTCCAACTTTTAGCGATGTAAATCCTACCATAACCGGCTTTTCGCAAATTTCTAATTAAGCGACGGAAACTAACATTATCGCTGCCGGTATGATTTTGAATTGCAATGCGTAAAGATGCCGGATCGACAGGTTGCAATTCATCTTCAGTTTCTATCCCAAAGTGCTGAGCCATCATAGCGCTTATACGGCGAGAACTTGGTATCCAGTAGCTAGCATTGTACTCCTTCGGAGTGCTGAATCTTCCCGGTAACATCAGCATTTGCATATTAGAGCGATTGGTTCGTACTCCAAAACCTACTAGTGCTAATAATTCTTCGACTGTCAAATTAGTATCAATATGTTCTTTAACTACATTCAAAATTTTAGGTAATTGTGCTAAAGTCGCTGGATTCAGAGCTTGATCCATTAACGCTCGCATAACCAACTGCTGGCGTTGAATCCGACCAATATCTCCTCTACCATCATTACGAAAACGTAGAAGTTGTAGTGCTTTATCGCCATTAAGATGCTGTTTACCGGCTTTTAAATTTATGTATAAATGCTGAGAATCATCTTGATACTTCAAGTCTTCGGGAACGTTTACCGTTACTCCTCCTAAAGCATCGATTAATTTACCTACTCCTAAAACATTTATCCGCATGTAACGGTCAATTGCAACTCCTTCTAACAGATTACTTACCGTTTTTGCGCTTAAAGCTGGACCACCATATACGTTAGAAGAATTTATTTTTTTTATACCATAGCCTTTGATTCTTGTGCGAGTATCTCTAGGCACAGAAAGCATGGTCAACTTCTTATTCTGAGGATCGAACTTTATCAGCAGCATGACATCAGCAAGACCATCAAAAGAATTGACTTGAGGTAGGTATCCCAAATCTCTGACTTTAGATGGAGGATTTTGTACATCGGGGGGAAGTACGCTCATTCCCATAACTAAAACGTTGACAGGGCGAGTTAATTCGGAAAAACGTAGCCCACCTCCAGCAATACTATCGCTCTCGAATACAGCCGCTTCATCTGCGCTCAAGCTTGCTTGCATCAAAGGGGTGCTGCTTAGAGAAACCGCTAAAAGCGCTCCTGCGGTAGCCGATATCATCGCAATACCACTCATACCTACCCAGAACCACAACCACCTTCCGGATTTTTGCTTATTCTCTTTATTTTCCTTTGATTTGGGAGGGGACGCAGAATGGCTATCTTGCGCCGAAGTTCTTTGAATGGTCACTGACTTCCTCACACTTATTGATAAAAATTCAAATTTCTGCTTTGCATCTGAGCAGACGAATCAACCCATAATAGCTAACTCTTAATTATCAGTGCTAACTATGCAACTTTCGTGTCAACCACAACACTTATAGCAGTATTTCTCCTATTTTTTTAGTTTATCCGGAGATGTTTTATAGAAGTATGGTAGCTTTATACTAAATCTAACTGTAAAAATATTAATATCGAAGCGTAAGAAAAAACACTTTCTCTAAGTATTTAATCTGCTTTTCTAAAAATATTTCTACCTCATTTAAGATAAATATTTATCCAGTACTTTTTCGGCAAACTGGCTGAATCCGGGTACTTTTTGGGGCTTACCTTTAATGGTGCGAATAATCAACCAAGCACTTACTACAAAATAACCGCTGGTTACAAAGCTGTTAAGAATTTGCAAGCGTAGTGCAAAAAATTCAGAAGTAGAAGCTCCACTTCCTAAGAGGATGTATCCTATAATCCAAGTTAATGCTAATGTAATTGACAAACGAGATGTTCTCAATTGTTCCCGGTTTCCTTCACGCCGATACAGCGTCCACAAAGATGGGAAAAAGCCAACTACTGGAATTAAATATATAAGCATTCCCAGAAGAGAAATATCCTGTCTTTTAATGTTTTTTTTGCCCGAACTTGAATTATTAGATTCAAAATGTTTCATTAGTCTGAGTAAAATCCTGAACTAGGGGGATAAAAGATTGGTCTGTAGTCGGGGATAATAAACTTATAATCGTTCGATTTCATTTTTTGTCCAACGGCAATTGGCTTTTTTTATGCACACACTTAAGCTTCTTAACTGGTGGCAAAACTTAACACCAATAGCGCGAATCGGCACGATCGCCGTTGTTGCTCCGCTGTTGGTAATTAACGGCTGGGCGTTTTCAGTAATTTTTGATTACTTCCATTCGCTGATAGTCATTTTAGCTGGAGCTTCAGTGCTAGCGTTTCTGCTCAACTATCCCGTAAGCTGGATGGAGCGTCAAGGTTTACAGCGAGAACCTATAGCAATTTTAGTATTTTTACTGACGTTATCTATATTATTAGCTTTGGGTGTTACACTTGTTCCCCTAGCCCTTACTCAAGCTCAACAATTGGTAGCTCGTTTGCCAGAATTAATTGATTCCGGGCGCAGCCAATTAATGATATTAAATGAAAAAGTTGAGGGTTTGGGTTTACCAATTAACTTGGATGCTTTGCTAGTACAGATAAACGATCGTGTAAAAGGACAATTACAAGCGATTGCCGGACAAGTTTTGAATTTAGCGGTAGTCACGGTAACAAGTTTGCTCGATATTGTTCTAACTATGGTTTTAACATTTTATCTGTTGCAACATGGGGGAGAACTTTGGCAAAGCTTGGTAGGTTGGCTTCCTGCAAAGTTTCGCAATCCTTTTTCGGAAACAGTACGTCTTAGCTTTCAAAATTTCTTTATCACCCAACTAATTTTATCTATTTGCATGGCTTCAGCCCTAATTCCAACATTTTTATGGCTAAAAGTACCTTTTGGTCTACTTTTTGGCTTGACTATTGGTATTATGGCTCTAATTCCTTTTGGTGGCTCTGTGGGTATTGCCCTGACTACATCTTTGGTTGCTTTACAAGATTTCTGGATTGGCATGAAAGCATTAATGGCTGCCGTTATCGTACAGCAGATATTAGAAAATATAATTGCTCCAAGAATTTTGGGCAGTTTTACTGGTTTAAATCCTGTATGGGTTTTAATTTCTGTGTTAACGGGAGCTAGAATTGGCGGACTTTTAGGTGTAATTGTAGCGGTACCTAGCGCAGTTGTAATCAAAACAGCTTTGGATGCTCTACGCCCTTCTATGTCTAATAGTGAAAAAGATAATATTCATTTGGAAGAAAGTGAAGATTCTTACCATAAACAAACAGAGGACACTAATTCCGAACTTAGCGTCCCTTCTGTTGATGTAGCTGCACCAAAAACATCTCCTCCAACAATTTGAGCGAAGTATCAATTAACTGTCCTATTTTTAACTATCAATTGGCTCGATAATTGAACCCATAAATAAGATGCTTCGGGTTTGATTATCACGAATAGCACAGAAAAAAGGACGGTTAACAATCATCTCAAATGTTTCTTGAGAGGGCAGTTGTGCTGAAGTCAATTTTATTCCAACTGAAGTTGTTGCAGCAGCTTCCGTTCCTTCTTCATTCACTTCCACAAAAGTTTTATGTTTTACTTGACTAATTTTAAGATTATTGCCCATCTGTGAAAAATTCGCATCATTACTAAATGCTTCTTCCATTCCTAAAGCTGAAAGCGCGTCATTCAGCGTAGCTTCATAGTCTGTTTTAAAGCGGGGTATACGTACAAAACCTTCTCGTTTAACAAACTGAAACATCCATTTCTCCCAATTAGCTGCATTCAGATTTTCATAAAATAGTTTCAGATCCGAATTTTGTTTGGGTAAAAATATATAAAGACTAACTATACCATTTTCTCCGTAAGGTAAACTCACAGCTTGAAATTTGTCAGTTTCGTAATATTTATATTCACCAGATTGTGACATCATCGGATGTTGTTTTTCTTCATCTGATGAAAGATAAAAAGGAAATTCCGCAGTTTTATCTGGTTGAAATTCTTTTTTCCAACTACCTTTAAAGTAAATAGCGTTCAGTAAAAACAGTACTTCGTCGGGGTTAATTTTGTTTATAACTTTGTCTATTTTTCCCTCAGTATTTTCTCTAACCCAATCGTTAATTTTATCGGATGCCCCCCTGTCTGCAAAATTTAAATTTGTCACTTGGGTTTGATAATACTTCTGATTGTTCTCAAGAAATTTTGGCTTCAAGCTCGTATTCCAATCTACCCATAGTGAATTAGCTATATTTAAGGTTACTTGAGGATCGGGATTTTCTAAACTCGCTTTTAATTTTGCGTAATTAGAATTAATTTGTCCCAAACTCATTCCTTGCAATTCAAGCGCTTTAGCCATTTCTTCTTGAGTGCTACCACTAGCACCGTTATAAGTCATAGATAAAGCAAGAGCTATACTTGAAGGTGAAAAAAATATATTTTTACTATTATCTCGAATTAATAATTGAGAAAATAAATTAAAACCAAACTTTGTATTAGCTGATACTAGTTCTTTATCCATTGATGCAGGCTTATCTACAATTGGTAATTCGGATTGTGATGCTTGAGATTCAGCAAAAGCACGATTATTATTACTACTTAATTGAGAGCATCCGATTACACCCATCAGCATAAAGCTTGCAGCCGCTAGAACGTAACGTCTGCCCAAACTGACAGCGTAACGTCTTTGCAAAAAATTTTGCCGAGCGTTGTTTAAATTTTGCTTCATATCACCACCAATTTCGCCATCCTGATTTATTCCAACTATGGCATCTGAAGTTTATCTATAGCCAAATGGTTACAGTTTTGGCAACAGAATATAAGAAGCAAATATTCAATTGTGAAAAGTAAAATCTAAATATTTTTGTTAACTAGATTACAAGGATAACGAAAATATTTTATACTATTCTAAAGATAGAGGCAATAGATAATGAATGAACTCATAAATTAATCAATAATTAGAATATTACAGTTAAATTTAACTATCATAAACTATTTGGTGTAATGAGCGACAACAACCAAAATTTCCAAAGCAACAATATTCTTTTTCAAGAAGTTTTGACGCTTGTTGAAAATTTAATAATGTCTAGAACGGGAAAGCATCTGTCAAATATTGAGGTGTTGGTTTTACGCGGTTCTTGGCAAGGTCATAAATACAACCAAATTGCGACTGAAGGTGGTTATACTGATGAATATCTAAAAAATGATATCGGACCAAAACTTTGGAAACGCTTGTCGCAGGGTTTAGGTAAGAAAGTTACTAAAAATAATTTTAAAGCAATTCTTGAACAGCATATTTATCAACAACAAAAGGATAAGTTAGCTGATAATAATTTCTTATCTAAAGACTTACTGATTACTAAAAATAAATTATCTAGAACACCACAACCTATATATCACAATCTACCATCACGAGATTATACCAGATTAGTTGGTCGCGAAGCAGAAGCAGAAAGGCTACTAAAACTAATTTCTTTTGAATGGCCAACTCCTTGCGTCAGTATTGAAGGCATTGGAGGTGTTGGAAAAACTACTTTAGCTTTAGATATTGCTTATGCTTGTTTAAAAGCAAGTAACGATATTTACCTTGGAAGAACTTTAGAGAAAAATTTACCAACCTTTGAATTAATAGTATTTACCTCTGCAAAAGCTCAATTTTTTACACCCAGAGGTATTTTAAATCGCTTAAGAAGAGAAAGAACATTAGTAGATATTTTTACAAGTATTACACGTACAGTTAGTTTTCAAAATTATCAAAGCGCAACCTTTGAAGAAACTTACGAGCAAATTTATAAATGCTTGGCAAATATGCGAACTTTGCTAATTATTGATAATTTAGATACATTAGAAGAACAACAGCAAGTATTAAGCTTTTTATACGAACTTCCACTCACAGTCAAAGCTTTAATTACGAGTCGAGAGAAAACTCCCTTCAATACTGTTGCTCTAACATCTTTGAATAAAACTGATGCTTTGATATTAATTCAACAACAGGCAGCAGAAAAGCAAGTGGATTTAAGTTTGAAGCAATGCCTTCAACTATATAAAAATATAGGAGGAATTCCTGCTGCAATAGTCTATGGTATAAGCCAATTAGCTGCCGGTTATACCTTTGACAATTTAACTTCTCGGTTAATACCGGCTCAAGCAGATTTCAGCCAGTTTTATTTTGAAACCTCCGTGAAACCATTAAAAGGAAAACCAGCCTATGATTTTTTAATGGCTTTGTCCCTATTTGCTAAACCTCCATCTTTAGAAGCACTAAAAGCTGTTGCTAGTGTAGAAGATTCTTTAGATGTAGCAAATGGTTTAGCTAAACTACAACAGCTTTCCTTGATAAGTTATCATCAAGGGCGTTACGAAATGCTGCTTTTAACTCGTGAATATGCGGTGAGAGAAATGTTTGATAACCCTGAATTTGAAAAATCATTTCGCCATCGCTGGCTAAATTGGTATATTAGTTTTGCCCAGCTGTATGGTGGTAAAGATTGGCGGGAATGGCAAGATTATCAGCATTTAGAAAAAGAATGGGATAATTTGACGCAGGTGATTGAATGGTGCATTTCAAATAACCGTTATTATGATGCCTGCAAGCTTTGGCAAAATATCAAATGTTATACATATTCTCTTGCCTATCGGCAAAATCGTTTAAGCTATTGGGATGCACCCCTGTTATGGTTAGAATGGCTTGGTGAAGCAGCGGTTTCCCACAAAGATTTTAAAACTGCTGCGGAGATTATTGGCGATCGCGCTTGGAAGTTGACTTTAATAGCACAAGAGCAGCATTTAAATTTAGCTGATAGTTTGTTTAATCAAGCTTGGCAGTTGCACGAGCATTTAACATTGGATATGCAAGTGGATTTAGCAATCCATATTGGTGTATGGCATATCCAGAAGCAGCAGTTTTTACAAGCAACTGATTGGCTTAACCAGGCTAAAGTGTTATTAGATAATTCCGAAAATTTTCTAATTGATTCGGACATTAAAACTCGTTTATCCCTACACATTCTTTATTACCAAGGTGAAATATATTATAAGAATAAAAATTACGAAGAAAGTAAAATATTATTCAAACAAATATTTAAAAAAGCTCAATTAATTGGTTGGAAACGTGCCAGCCTTCTAGCTAAAGATTTTTTGGCAGATATTGCTATTAAACAAGGAAAATATAAACAGGCACAAGATTATTTAGCAGAAGTTTTGCAAGTAGCAGAAAATAATCACGATAAATGCAGTAGAGCATATACAAAGCGCTCTTTAGCTCGCTTGGAAAGGAAGCTAGGCAATTTGAATATAGCTAAACGTTGGGTAAATGAAGCGATTTCGGATTTTGAAACTTTAGGAATGAAGCCGGAAGCAAAAGAAGCTCAATTATTACTTGAAACCATTCAATCTTAATTTCCTAAAAAAATAAAAGCTGATTGCTTATTCAAATTTTAAGTAATGATACGATTTTTTTGTAGCCAAATAAAAAAAATAATGATGAACTATGCAATTTAATTTATTAATTGCATTGAATTTAACATTACAATAACTACTTTTTACTTAACTTTTCCCTGCTGACAAATACGAATTTGTGTTTCAAAATATTAACGTGTCATATGCTTTTTGCCTATAAAGCAGTTTGCCTTATTCAAGGTATCCACAGTTGGAACACACTGATAGAGGTTTTTATCATATGGGTGCATTTTTTTTCGGATTATTTCGACATGAAATATCAGAGTAATTGCTAATATAACACAGTTACAGCAAATTGGAATTATGGGGGGTATTCATCTGTTTCAACAATTTATAGTAGCTTAAACTATTAAAATACTTACACACTTATAACATCTGAAACCTTAGTCATCAGGATTGTGCATCTTTTTTCAGAGTAATTCCATAATTAACTATATAATCATACATTTATAATATTTTGTTAATGCTTTTAGTAATTTGAAAAAATTAAATTAATGGATTTATTGTGCCACTCTATTCAAATATTAGAAAATTTTATCTCACATTCATGCTTTTGTTGCAACGCGGGATAATTCATCTATAAAAATTCTACGTAATTAACAGCAACATAGAAATGTCAGAGCAACGCATCTATTTTTCTAATTAAATTTGATTGTGTGAATCAGTATTTTGTCTTTATCCTGTCAAAAAAATACCCAAGGGTGACTATAAAAAATGACTCATAACAAAACAAGTGCTTTAGTTGTTATAGATCCTGCTATTAAGGATTTTTACATATTAGAGCAACGCATTACAGAAGGTATAATTCCTCAAGCAGAAGTTTTGATACTAAAACCCAATAAAAAAGAAATACAGCAAATTAGCCACACAGTGCAAAAATTTCCTGAGCTTTCAGAACTTCATATTATTTCTCAAGCTTCTCCTGGTTGTTTGTATCTAGGAAACAGTAGTTTATCAGTCAATAACTTTAATTTCTATGCTTCTCAATTGAGAAAATGGTCAGTTAGTAAGATTTATTTATATGGCTGTAACGTAGGTGCTAAGGAAATAGGAAAAAAATTGCTTGTACGTCTGTATAGAACTACTGGAGCAATTATTTATACTTTAAATAGTGATTACGGAATGCGTACAAAAATTGGAGTTGGCATTTGGAATACAACTCAATATACATTAATCAAACAGGAATTAACGGCTTTAACGGCATAGGTAGATTTTTTTGAATAATGAATAAAATTTACCGTTAAGGAAAAGGTATTTTTATGAATATAATACACGGAAAATACTGTTTCCTTAACTGATACATGCTGACAAAAACTATTTTTAATTTAAAATTCATAGGTTGGATGCGGAAATTATTCTACATCCAATCGTTAAGTTTATTTATTCACTATTATCTGCAAGCAATATATTATGCCTAACGACTATAAAGTCTGTTTTGATACAATTTGTACTTTCTCATTACTCATTATCATTAGCTTATAGTTGTTAATAATAAGTCTGTGGAAAAAGTAACGTTACTTGATTGACTCAGGACTTACCGTGAAAAGTCAGCTCAACTCAAAACTTGGAAAGTAACAAATATATTTTGTTACGGATGCAATGTGGCTGCTGGAAATGTAAGAAAAGAATTCATTCGACCTTTACAGGTATTAACAGGTGCAAATATTGCTGCATCTGTATGGAATGTTGACGATACAGCCCAAGGTGTTTGCCTGTAATTAAATTATTTTCTTGGAGAAATAAACTCGAATTTGGCAATACTTCCTTTAAGATGGCATACGAATATAAAAGCCTTTCAATATTGGTAATTTTTACTTTTTAATCAATAATAGGGAACACAAAATAGCCAATAGGGAATAGCGATTAGTTGATTGCGTAATCACATACAATAAAAGCAGTATTTTAAGTAGTTAAACATAATTAATTACACAATGTAATTGCGAGGTTCACTACGTGAAACGAAGCATTCACCCGTTCCCCGAAGGGGTTCTCGAAGATTAGGGTGTGGATCATAGCAAGGCTTATGGTTAATTATCTTAGCTTTTAATAAGAGTAAATAATTTTGTTCACTTACTTGTATAAAGCTTAATCGAGTAAATATTTCATCCAAAAAACTTCGCCGATATCTATACGTGGTCGAGTAACTTGTGTTATCCTACCAATAGGTTGGCAGTCAACCGCAATACTTGGTTTGTTTGCAACATCCATACTTATTCCAAAGTGTTCTTGAAAAAGCACTTGGGTTTGCTCGAAGCCTTTTTGTAAGTTTTCTCTATCTACTTTTCCACGTTGTCCAAAATAGGGAAAATGGTGAATAAAACGACCAAATAGCATGTCGCAATCTTCGGCGTATTTCATTGTATCAAGAATATGACAATGCCAAACTCTGTCAATTTCTTGATTTGGAACTAAATTGCTGTTTGGATAAAGGTACACTAACAGCAAAAACATTAGATAGGTTGAAATAGCTTGGTTAATTTGTTGAATATTCCATTTCTCTTCATTAGAATGTAATAGTGTATGAGCAATTGGCTCTAAGTCGAGATGTGTTAGTTTACCGATGAACGTCCGAACATCGGCGGGTAAAGTAGATTTAGCTAATAGCATTGCTTCCACTCCGAATAAAGGAATTGAGTGAATGAGGAGCGAATTAAATTCGACACATCAGATTCCATAGTTCTTAATTCTTGATCCGGGTTTTTTATAACACAAAGTAGTTGTTTATACTTTCTTTATGTTAGTGCAAAGTTTTTGTGAAGCCGCTGTAAATTATTGTAAAAATATTAGGTATCTGAAATATATATATTAGAATCTGAATTAATTTTTATCTAATTGGATTTTAAAACACCTATTATAGATTCACTCCAAAAGGGAGCGCGATAATCTCGATATTTTAAGACTTCATCGTTTTTGGGAGTAACCATCAAGTAATTTGTGTTACCTCTATTTCTTGTTTATTAAAATTATCGGGAGTTTGTTATGACTGCTTTCAATGCACGATAAAAAAATTAAAAGTGCGTTAGCCTGTGGCATAACATACCCTAGGAATATGAATATTTATTAATATTATTAAAACTTTGCTTACCGACTTATTTAGATGCAGTCCACCAAGCTAAAGCATAAGATTGAGTCGATTTGTTGATGCTATTTTTAAACTTGACGCGAATTGTATAATTCCCATCTTTAGGTACGGAACAGAAAATATGTTCTACGCTGTCAACTCGGCTAACAGAAGCGCAAGGGCTAGGATTCTTTTTATTTTTATTGTCTGTCTTTACTAAATATAAATCGAGATTATTCAAGCCGCGATCGCGAAAATTTTCCCCTTTATCATATTTACCATTTTTGTTGGTATCCCTAAGTTCTACCAACCTATCCCAAGCTAAAGTGACTGCAACGAAACTACCTTTTTGTAAAGGTTTTGCTAAAGTGTAGTCCGTTGATGTTCCGGCGAACATTGCCCGATAATCCCAACCGATAGCCGGTACTGCTGTTTTTGGACTCCATTGTCCAGCACTAAATTGTTGGTAAGCACGAAAAGCATTTAAATGTCCGGTTCCCATTTGGGTATGTAAAGGAATTGCTGCATCTTTATAAGCATCAGAATCCAACCAGTTTTTATTTTGTTTATCAATTATGGTACGAGTCATTCCTAGCTTCAAGCCATTTCCATCATCTTTAATTTTCTCAGTTGAATTGAGTAAAACAGCTTTCATGACTTCATGACGACGAGAATCAATACTCCAAGCAAGTTTCTGTTGCTGCGGTAATCTTTTCGCTTTTTTGAGCATCCTATCGCCAAACTCTTGCAGCAAAGCTACAGTTCCAGTAACGTGAGGAGTTGCAAAACTCGTTCCCGTAACTTTTTTAATTTGTCCATTTGGATTTAGCAAACTAATTCGATTTCCCGGAGCAACTATATTGATTGTGCGGCGGGGGCCTAAATTAAGTTCCTTCCCAGATAAACGCGCAGTCATTGACTGATTAATAGCTACTAAATTGGAGACATCAAGCTTTCTAAAAATCTCTCCTCGCCGAGAGGAAAAAGCAACATTAATTCCATTAAAATTATCTGTGGGAATGGGAATTCCGCCCTTACCTTGATTACCCGCGATCGCATATAAAACATTATGAACGCGACTAGACCAATCAACACATAATGTAAGCAAAGCTTTACCATCCAAAACTGGGTTAGGTCTTGGATCTCGGCTCAGAGGTTCGCCAAAACTGAAGTTGATAGCACGAACATCATTACCATTTTGCAAAGCAATATGTTGAGCCGATAGACATTCCTCGGGTTGCCCCATACCTTTGGTAGAGCCAACAGCAGAAGAATACAAACGCGCTCCTGGAGCAACACCTTTAAAACCTTTGTCGTTACTAACCATCACCCCAGCAACATTATAAGCATGAGGGTCAACACCTTTATTAGACTTAGCTGGCTTATTGCGCTGAAAAACACCTGCTAAAGATATAGAACGATTTTTAGAAACAGATTTATCTAAACCAAATTGACCCGGACGACCAATTTCCACTTGACCAAGAGCAATTTTTCTACCAAATAAATTATATGGCGGTTTATGCAGCTTTAAAGCATCAATACCTCCACTGCCAACAGAAGTTGTCAAAGCCAATACTGGAACACTCAGACAAGAAGCACTTAATCCCCAAATCACCCAGGTCAATTTTTTCATTTGTTAGTAGTTAGTTGTTAGTTGTTAGTTGTTAGTTGTTAGTTGTTAGGAGTTGACAATTACCAATTACAAATTCCCAATGCCCAATGCCCAATGCTCAGTGCCCCATCCCCAATTCGCAATTCTCCATTATCAATATTTTATTTTCTTTTTTTTATGATAAAAATCTCAATATTTTGTTACAATGCATACAGAAGAAGACGCTTTAAGACCCACTAGCCATGATCAATAAAAATTCTAAAAAACCCGTTGTTATCGCTCCATCAATTCTATCAGCGGACTTTAGCCGTTTGGGAGACGAAGTTCGCGCTGTAGACGAAGCGGGAGCTGATTGGATTCACGTTGATGTAATGGATGGTCGTTTTGTACCTAATATCACGATAGGTCCTCTGATAGTGGAAGCGCTTCGTCCGGTAACTCAAAAGCCTTTGGATGTCCACTTGATGATTGTGGAACCCGAAAAGTATGTAGAGGATTTTGCTAAAGCTGGTGCTGACCATATTTATGTTCACTGCGAGCATAATGCTTCTCCTCATCTACATCGCACTTTAGGACAAATCAAAGAGTTTGGTAAGAAAGCAGGAGTTGTATTAAATCCCGGCACTTCCTTAGACATGATTGAATATTGTCTGGATCTGTGCGATTTAGTTTTAATAATGAGCGTTAACCCCGGTTTCGGCGGTCAAAGCTTTATTCCTGGAGTTTTACCCAAGATTCGTAAGCTGCGTCAAATGTGTGACGAACGGGGACTCGATCCTTGGATTGAAGTAGATGGTGGGCTTAAAGTTAATAATACTTGGCAAGTTTTAGAAGCAGGTGCGAATGCAATTGTTGCAGGTTCGGCAGTTTTCAAAGCCAAGAGTTATAAGGAAGCTATCGAGGGTATTCGTAACAGTAAGCGTCCCGTACAAGATTTACCAAAAGCTTCGTAATTAATTTTTAATCAATATTCCCATCACCTGATTTCCCCTCCTCTTAAAAGTAGTGGAGGGAATTTTTTCATGGATTATCGATTGCAAACAATGTAGAGACGTAGCACTGCTACGCCTCCATCAAAATTTATAAAAGCTAATTAAGTATCTTTTAAACTTAATCTAAAAAACCCATCAAAGAAAAACTATCATCAATCTCGTTTGATGCTACCGGGCGATTACCCATAACGGAGTAGGTTTCCGAAACAACTAAATCGCTCTTAGCTATGGGACGAATTCCAGATAAGTTGATTGTATCGGTAACTTGCATTTTGTTTGCCGTAATGGGGCGAATTCCCATAATATTCATAGTCTCAACTACTTGCAAATCGCTGCTAGTAATAGGACGCTGTCCGGGCAAAGCAAGGGTTCCACTGACTTCTTTTTTCGCAGGTTCTACTTTTACTGCTTTTTTATCTGTATTTACGCTGTTATCTGTATTTACGCTGTTATCTGTACTCACGCTTTCACCTTTTACATTTTCTAGTTTGGTACTGGTTTCCTCTCCAGTCTTGGCTCGTCTTTGTCGAGTACTGGTTCTTCTACCATTACTGCTGACGGTCATAATCTTATACCTCTAATAGATAAATGAATTTAACTAAGCTTGGTAAACTAAAAATTTACTTTTATTCATTAAGTGTAACTTTAAAAAACTCTCTATAGGTATAAGTATCTTTAAGAATGAGACATAAGTCAAACTTAACTTTTAAGTAATGTAAAGATAGATGTATATAAATCAGATGTTTGAGATTCAGATTTCAATATCGGAATTTGGCAGTATTCGCTACCATTAAATAGGTTAAAAGTTTTTACAAGCTGTTATGAAAAATTTTCTGGTAAAAGCCCCTTTTGAACCCACAGGTGACCAGCCCAAAGCTATCAAGCAGCTTGTGGAAAGCATTGAAGCAGGAACTCGCTATCAAACGCTTTTAGGTGCAACTGGTACGGGAAAAACTCATACCATTGCCAGGGTAATAGAAAAAATAGGTAAACCTACCCTTGTCTTGGCTCATAATAAAACTCTTGCAGCACAGCTTTGTAACGAATTGCGGGAGTTTTTTCCTAATAATGCGGTGGAATATTTTATCAGTTATTACGATTATTACCAGCCTGAAGCTTATATTCCCGTTACCGATACTTATATAGAAAAAACCGCTCAAATTAATGATGAAATTGACATGTTGCGACATTCGGCAACAAGGTCTTTATTTGAACGTAAGGATGTAATTGTTGTTGCTTCGATTAGCTGTATTTATGGTTTAGGAATGCCCACAGAATACTTAAATGCAGCAATTCCGTTTCAAGTTGGCATGGAAGTAGACCAAAGAGAAATACTCAGAGCTTTAGTAGCAGTTCAGTATAACCGTAACGACATCGAAATGGGTCGTGGAAAGTTTCGGGTTCGCGGAGATGTTTTAGAAATTGCTCCTGCATACGAAGATAGAATTATTCGCATTGAATTTTTCGGCGATGAAATAGACGCTATTCGTTATATCGACCCAGTTACGGGTGAAATATTACAAAGTTTACCGGCAGTAAATTTATATCCCGCACGTCACTTTGTCACACCCAAAGACAGATTAGAAGTTGCTTGCGCGGACATTGAAGCAGAATTAAAAGCACGTAGAGCAGAATTAGAAGAAGCGAGTAAATTATTAGAAGCGCAACGTATAGATCAGCGCTGTCGCTATGATTTGGAAATGTTGCGGGAAGTTGGTTACTGTAACGGTGTAGAAAACTATTCCCGTCACTTATCCGGAAGAAAAGCTGGAGAACCTCCGGAATGTTTGATTGATTATTTTCCTAAAGATTGGATGTTGGTAATTGATGAATCTCACGTTACCGTTCCCCAAATTCGCGGCATGTATAATGGCGACCAAGCAAGAAAAAAAGTTTTAATTGAGCATGGTTTTCGTCTTCCCAGTGCTGCTGATAATCGTCCTTTAAAAGCAGAAGAATTTTGGGAAAAAGTCAATCAGTGTATTTTTGTTTCTGCAACTCCTGGAAATTGGGAATTAGAAATTTCTGAGGATAATATTGCCGAGCAAATTATTAGACCAACTGGAGTAATTGACCCGGAAGTAGTTGTACGTCCCACTGAGGGGCAAATTGATGATTTATTAGGGGAAATAAAAGACCGAGTTGACCTCAACGAACGAGTTTTAATTACTACGTTAACAAAGCGAATGGCTGAGGATTTAACGGAGTATTTAGAAGATAATGGAATCCGCGTCAGGTATTTACATTCTGAAATTAATTCGATTCAAAGAATTGAAATTATTCAGGACTTGCGCGATGGTGTCTTTGATGTATTAGTTGGTGTAAACTTGTTGCGGGAAGGTTTGGATTTACCCGAAGTTTCCTTAGTGGCAATTTTAGATGCTGATAAAGAAGGATTCTTGCGTGCAGAACGTTCTTTAATTCAAACTATTGGTAGAGCAGCACGTCATATTAGAGGACAAGCTATTTTATATGCCGACAAAATGACCGATAGCATGATAAAAGCTATCGATGAAACCGAACGCCGTCGCGGTATTCAAACTGCATACAATAAAATGCATAATATAACTCCACAACCAATTGTAAAGAAGAAATCCAGCAATGCGATTTTATCTTTCTTAGAGGTATCGCGACGGTTGAATTCACAAGATTTACAAGTTGTAGACGAACATGTTGACGAAATACCGTTGGAAGATATTCCACAATTAGTTAATAATTTAGAAGCACAAATGAAAGATGCAGCTAAAAATCTACAATTTGAAGAAGCGGCGAAGTTTAGAGATAGGATTAAGCATTTAAGGGATAAGTTGGTGGGAAGGAATTAAAAGTTAGGAGTTAGTTGTTAGTTGTTAGTTGTTAGTTGTTAGTTGTTAGTTGATAATTGCTAACTGATAACTGCTAACTGTTCACTGTTAACTGTTCACTGTTAACTGTTCACTGTTAACTGCAATGACCTGACTATACTCATTCACAGCATCAAATTGATCTGCCATCCGCGAATATTTTGCTAATAATTCTAAATCCAAATCTGGTAGCAAAACACTTTGATCAACTTTTTGGTATTCACCTGCTTGCAAACAATAAACGGATAGTAAACCATCCTCCCAAAACCAAACTTCTGGTATACCCAAACGCTTATAAATTTCTAGCTTATTAATTCCACCACTGGTGACAGTTATTTCTAAAATCAAATCGGGAATTGATTTTTTGCTTCCCAAATTATAAGATTCATCAGGTTCTCGACGAGTTTTATTTTCTCGTTTCCCTAAAGTAGCGCTTCCCCGACTATAAAATCTAATATTGTTGATTCTCATATAAACCTCAACCAACATGGCAAGGGTTTTTTTTGAATCTTCGTGTTCGTCAGAAAGTGGGGACATTATTTCGAGAATACCATCTAAATAAGTCAACCTTGCTCCTGTTCCTGCAAGGTTAATATCAAGTTGCTCCAACTGTTCCCAACTGACATCGTACAGCAGAACGTATGAAGTTTTAAGGGGAAATGTTTTGTCGAGTACTAGGGAAGTCATGAACTAAACCACAAAGATGGCTATTCCTATCATAGATGATTGATTTTTCGCGAGTATGACTTTTGGCTAAACAACTATAAAACTATAAAAACCCGGCTTGCCTTACAAACCGAATTTTTGTAGTTGAAAATACTTATCAAGAAATATGTAGATATTAAAAATATTAACAGCAAGCTTCCTGCTAAACTATTGCATTAATTCTTATCCAGCTTACTTTCTATTTATATCTACTACTTCTGGAATGGTAATTTCTACTTGTTCTTTAGGACCAAAATGCTTATCCATCAAAGTGGATACTTGTTCTGCCTGTATTTTGGTGTAGCGAGTTTTATCTGGCATTATTAAGTTAGGTCCAGCTTTACATTTCTTCATGCAGCCGGTACCTTTAATCGCAACTTGGCCTTCTAAACCACGTTCGCTGATAGAAGCAGCTAAAGCCTGACATAGCTTTTTACCACCACGCTTCATGCAGCTAGATTTTTGGCACACTAATATACTATTGGCTTTAGGAGGTTTAGCAGATTTTTCTTCCTTTTTCTCAGAAGGTATTGCAAGTACTTCTTGCGTAATTTCTGCTTGTTGCCGAGCAGCCATGACTCCCTCGGCTTTTAATTTAATCTCACCAGTTTTGGTGTCGTACTTCTTTTCACCTACAACCTGCAACCAGCTTCCGGGTGGTAAACGTAAATCAAAAGAATGCCTTAAATGCTTGGCTAATTTTATGTAGCGTTCGCCTTCAGAAGTCTCTAGCAGTAAACCTTTGAGTTTATAACCATCTTTGATGACAAAATCCAAAAATCGCCCTTGCAGACAAAATTCTGATGTTTCCTTATGATGAGATTTTCCCATTGTCTTTAATTATTCCGTACAATTACTGATGCAAAGTAAACTTAACGGTAAGGATTTAATAAGATTTACGCCTCAGACAACCCTTAAATCCTTAAATCCTTAAATATTCAACTACTTACCTATGCCCAGGACGATAATTCAAGCACTCCTTGAGAGTATGAATTAAGTCTTGACGGGAAGCATTAAGCTGCCGCATTACGCTCCAAAGTTGGATTGCAGCTTCGGTATTAGCAATTTCAACTGTTAAAGGTTGATTACTACTACACCAAGAAGGAATATTTAGTTCCTGCAACCGTTGATAGACTTGCCAACGGTCTGCCCAATTCACCTCAACAACGTGTTTTATCTGCGATCGCGAATCAAACGATTTCAAGATTAATACCCTCAAAGTGCAATAAACTCGCAGTAGCTAGATAGCAATAGCGCTTTCACTTTGCAATCCAGATTCCTTTACAATTATATGTTAAATGCAAACATTTCTCAGTTACTTTTGAAAAAAAATAAAAACTTCATCTCTAGCTACCAGCTATCAGTTACCAGCGAACAGTCAGAAATGATGAAGTAATGGTAAGAAAGTTCTTCCTTTATCCCTTTTCACGTCTCTTCACATCTCCTGCATAAAACATGAACAACATTGCCCACGCCTGCCGACAAAATGTCTAGAGTTAGGTGAACCCACTTTTAAGAAAATCTGCCAATTTGGCTTGAACAAAGAAAAAGACTGGCTATCTTAGAATAAGCTTTTTGCAAATTTTATCTATAAGTATTTCTATTAGGTCTTTGTTTGGATGGCATCAGCTGAAATCTTCCCAAGGAAAGTCAGTTTGTATTGATACATACAGGTTTTAAGTCTTCCGCTAACAAAGGCAGCTTTGATAAAACAGTGGCGCAATTTAGAAAAAAGATGTCAATAACGAATAGAAAATCTATTTATATATAGTAAAAATTAATAAAATATTTAATCAAAAAAAAATAAAATATCTAATATTTGACAGAAATAAATTATGTTTTATGATGTTAAGATATAAATGTAAAGCAGTTAGCAAATCAGACTGCTATTCCGAGATAATAAGAGAGGAGAACAATGGCTGACACACAAACTTTATTACAAAATTTTGGTCAAGTTTATGATAATCCAGTGTTACTTGACAGGAGCGTTACTGAGCCAGTTTGTGAAGGTTTTAACGTTGTATTAGCTAGCTTTCAAGCACTCTATATACAGTACCAAAAACATCATTTTGTTGTAGAAGGTTCAGAATTTTATTCTTTGCACGACTTTTTTAACGATTGCTATGGAGAAGTGCAAGAGCATATCCATGAAATCGGAGAGCGTTTGAATGGACTTGGCGGCGTTCCTGTTGCTTCTTTCAGTAAATTAGCGGAACTATGCTGCTTTGAACAAGAATCCGATGGAATCTATTCTTGTCGTCAAATGATAGAAAACGACTTGAAAGCTGAGCAAGAAATGATTGGGGTAATTCGTCGTCAAGCAACCCAGGCTGAGAGTTTAGGCGATAGAGGAACACGACACTTATACGAACAAATTCTTCTAAAAACTGAGGAACGTGCGTATCATTTATCTCACTTCCTAGCTAAAGATAGCTTAACTTTAGGATTTGTTCAGTCTGCTAGTAATTAAGATTCTTTTTTGAAACAGCTTTGCTTGCTTTCTTATTAAAGAAAATTTACCATATAACTCAAAATTTAATTTATGGCAGAGAAAACATCATTATTTCTCTGCCATTTTTAATTATGTATCCAAGTAATTTATTATTGTTACTCTAAGTATTATTTATATATGTTTTTTTCATTTTATCTTTTAAATGATAATTATTATCATGGTTGTTAAGTTAAACAGTTAAATCTTAGTAATTAGGAATAGATAGCGTTTATATAAATTAAAATTTTGCAACAGTTGAGTTTGTTAAAAATAATGCAAGTAAGTGCTTATTAGTTTTTATTTTTTAATTGCTTTTAATGCAGTATTTGTTTAGTTATATATTTGATTTTTTTTAAACGTATTATTAAATTAACTTTTTGAATGATTTATGCAAAAAATTATACAGCATACTACCCTGTAAGGGATGTGGAGTCAGACCATTTTTACCGAGCTTGAGGGAACCTACCTTAAGATTTTGTCGCCGAAACAACAAACCTTGATAATAAATAGCATAAATGGTCAGTAAAAAACTTAAAATGATCGGGATTCATATCCTCGTATTTAAAGGCAACAACTATGCCCCGTCGTAAAGATCTTCAAAAAATCTTATTATTAGGTTCTGGTCCAATAATTATTGGACAAGCGTGTGAATTCGATTATTCTGGAACCCAAGCCTGTAAATCTTTGCAAGAAGAAGGTTACGAAGTTGTTTTGGTTAACTCTAACCCAGCAACA
Source organism: Cyanobacteria bacterium J06633_8 (assembly GCA_039820645.1). Lineage (GTDB taxonomy): Bacteria > Cyanobacteriota > Cyanobacteriia > Cyanobacteriales > Nostocaceae > Rivularia. Next base: position 41,482 of record JBCBPQ010000026.1, read on the forward strand.
ATTATGACCGATCCAGAAACTGCTGACCGTACTTATATTGAGCCATTAACCCCGGAATTAGTAGAAAAAGTAATTGAAAAAGAGCGTCCCGATGCTTTACTGCCTACGATGGGAGGACAAACAGCTCTTAATATAGCTGTGGCTTTGGCGAAAAATGGTGTTTTAGATAAATACAGTGTTGAGTTAATTGGAGCTAAATTAGCAGCGATTGAAAAAGCCGAAGACAGAAAACTATTTAGCGATGCAATGGCGCGAATTGATGTTGCAATGTGCCCTAGTGGTACAGCGTCGTCTTTGGAAGAAGCTAGGATAATAGCTAAAGATATTGGCAGCTATCCGTTGATTATTCGCCCAGGTTTTACTATGGGCGGTACAGGTGGCGGTATTGCTTACAATCAAGAAGAATTTGAACAAATGGCGCAAGCAGGTATTGATGCTTCTCCCGTATCGCAAATTCTTATCGATCAGTCTTTGTTGGGTTGGAAAGAATACGAATTAGAAGTAATGCGCGATTTAGCAGATAATGTGGTGATTATCTGCTCAATTGAAAATATTGACCCTATGGGAATTCATACGGGAGATTCTATTACTGTTGCTCCCGCCCAAACCCTTACTGATAAAGAATATCAGAGGTTGCGGGATATTGCGATTAAAATTATCCGCGAAATAGGTGTAGAAACTGGCGGTTCTAATATTCAATTTGCTGTCAATCCTATGACTGGGGAAGTTGTTGTAATCGAAATGAATCCCCGCGTTTCTCGCAGTTCGGCTTTAGCTAGTAAAGCAACTGGTTTTCCCATCGCTAAAATTGCGGCGAAATTGGCTGTTGGTTACAGTTTGAACGAAATCAAGAACGATATTACCAAAGAAACTCCTGCATCCTTTGAACCAACCATCGATTATGTGGTTACTAAAGTTCCCCGGTTTGCTTTTGAAAAATTTCCCGGTTCTTCATCAGTACTGACGACTCAAATGAAGTCCGTAGGGGAAGCAATGGCAATTGGTCGTACATTTAACGAGTCTTTTCAAAAAGCTTTGCGTTCCCTTGAAACTGGACGTGCTGGTTGGGGATGCGATCGCCATGAAAAATTGCCATCTGGGGAACAAATCCGCGCTCAATTACGAACCCCAAATCCAGATAGGATTTTCGCAGTGCGTCACGCAATGCAACTCAAAATTAGCATTGAGGAAATCTACGAACTTACTGGAATTGACCGCTGGTTTTTAGATAAGATGCAGCAATTGCTGGACGTAGAAAAATTCATCAAGCGAAATTCTTTACAGCAGTTGACAAAAGAGCAGTTATATGAAATAAAACAATATGGTTTTAGCGATAAGCAAATTGCTTTTGCAACTAAAACTACCGAAGATGAAGTTCGAGAAAAACGTAAGCAATTAGGCATTATCCCAGTTTATAAAACCGTAGATACATGTGCGGCGGAGTTTGAAGCATTTACTCCCTACCATTATTCCAGTTACGAAGAAGAAAGCGAGGTAATGGCAACCGACAAACCCAAGGTGATGATTTTGGGTGGCGGGCCGAACCGTATCGGACAGGGAATTGAATTTGATTATTGCTGCTGTCACGCTGCTTATGCTCTCAAGGATGCGGGTTATGAGACAATAATGGTTAACTCCAATCCTGAAACTGTTTCCACGGATTACGACACCAGCGATCGCCTTTATTTTGAACCGTTAACCAAAGAGGATGTCCTTAATATCATTGAAGCTGAGAATCCCGTCGGAATAATAGTTCAGTTTGGAGGACAAACTCCTTTAAAGTTAGCTTTGCCTTTGCAGGAATATTTACAGATATCTAGTTCTCCACAAACTCAAATCTGGGGAACTTCTCCTGATTCTATAGATACCGCTGAAGACAGAGAAAGATTTGAAAAAATCCTTCAACAATTGGATATCACCCAACCACCCAACGGTATTGCTAGAACTTATGAAGATGCTTTGATTGTTGCCAAACGTATCGGTTATCCGGTTGTAGTCCGTCCTAGCTACGTATTGGGTGGAAGAGCGATGGAAATCGTTTACTCGGATGCGGAATTGGAACGCTACATGACTTTTGCAGTACAGGTAGAACCAGAACATCCCATATTAATAGATAAGTTTTTGGAAAATGCAACAGAAGTGGATGTAGATGCAATTGCCGACAGTACCGGTAAAGTCGTAATTGGTGGCATTATGGAACATATTGAGCAAGCAGGAATTCACTCTGGAGACTCAGCTTGCTCGCTGCCTGCAGTCTCTTTACCTCAAGCTATTCTCGAACAGATTAGAACTTCTACTATTAAGCTCGCACAAGCTTTAAAAGTTGTGGGATTAATGAATGTTCAGTTTGCGGTTGCAGGAGTTCAAAGCTATTCCCCTCAAGTTTACATTTTAGAAGCTAATCCTCGGGCTTCTCGTACCGTACCTTTCGTTTCTAAAGCAACCGGCGTACCCATCGCCAAACTAGCTTCTTTGATTATGTCAGGTAAAACTCTAGAAGAACTAGGATTTACCGAAGAAGTTATACCATCACATATTGCTGTTAAGGAAGCGGTTTTACCATTCAATAAATTTCCAGGTACGGATACCATTTTAGGACCCGAAATGCGCTCAACCGGCGAAGTAATGGGTATAGACAGCGACTTTGGCAAAGCATATGCAAAAGCTGAAATGGGAGCAGGAGAGCATTTACCTTTGAGCGGTACGGTATTTGTATCGATGAACGACCGTGACAAAACTGCTGCGATTCCGGTAGTCAAAGAATTTATTCAATTAGGATTTTCTGTAATGGCAACAAGCGGAACTCAGCGAGTACTTCAAGAAAATGGATTAAATATAGATCCAATTCTTAAACTTCATGAAGGTCGTCCTCATGTTGTCGATGCGATCAAAAATCGTCAAATTCAACTGATTATTAATACACCTTCCGGTCAAGAAGCTCAAAGTGATGGTAGATTAATTCGACGTATGGCACTATCCTACAAAATACCAATCCTAACAACGATTGCAGGGGCAAAAGCAACTCTTGCTGCCATTCGCTCGCTACAAAATACTAACCTCGATGTTAAGTTGATTCAGGATTACTGCTTGGTGCGATAAAGAAGGTTTTGCTAAGCAGAGGAAGCAGAGGGCTTGAAAGATATTGAGATATTTAGATATTTGAAATCATCTCGCCAAAACACAGAATTTCCTTCCCCTGCTTCCCCTGCTCTCCCACTTTTGACTAACAATTTCCGCAAAAAAATTGCTCAAAAGAGTCAAAAAAACTTATGCTTACCATTTTCATACAGAATAATGCGACTTAAATTCAGATAAAGCTTCTAAAGTTAAAAATTGCTAGACATTCTTTAGGAAAATTTTAAGTTTATTTGCCGGTGATACAGGTAACAATAGAAAAGAGAATTTAGTGGTGGTCAAGAATTTTTCATAAATGTTACAATTATTCATAATATAAAATATAGATCAAATGTTTATTTGACTACTTTTTATCTAACTGTAGATACTTGTAAAGCAAGTTCAAAAACTGCAAATATTAGCAATAAATAATTAAACTTAAAATTACTCATTATGCCGAGTTTCTGGGGTGCTGGAATTGTACTCTATAGAATCTGGGTTATCTAACTTTTTGAGGTATGCCCGGTTTATGTATCTATCTAATTGTAAAGCGTCAATACTTATTTTCATTACCCTTTATGCCTAGCGCTATGAAGACCGCTCAGACACCTAAAGACCTCGTGCGGACTTATCTGCGTGAGATTGGTCGCGTACCACTTTTAACTCATGAGGAAGAAATACTTTTCGGTAAGCAAGTACATCGTGCAACAGTTTTACAATCGCTCAAAGAATCTCTAACGACTGAATTTAATCGTCAACCAACCTTGGATGAATGGGCAGAGCGCGCGAAGTTAAAATCGCAAGACTTAGAAGAAGCCATAGAACAAGGCGAAGTTGCTAAACGTAAAATGGTAGAAGCCAATTTAAGGCTTGTGGTTTCTGTTGCGAAAAAATATATTAAACGTAATGTTGATTTACTCGATCTGATTCAAGAAGGTAGTATCGGGATGCAACGGGGTGTAGAAAAGTTTGACCCCAGTAAAGGATATAGGTTTTCGACTTATGCTTATTGGTGGATTCGTCAGGCGATTACTCGTGCGATTGCCGAAAAAGGTCGCACAATCCGTCTACCGATTCATATTACTGAGAAACTAAATAAGATTAAGAAAGCGCAGCGTCAACTATCTCAAAGATTAGGTCGTGCTGCAACAATTTCTGAATTAGCACAAGAATTAGATTTAACTCCTAAACAGGTACGAGAGTATTTAGAAAAGGCTCGCGTTCCATTATCATTAGATTTGCGTTTGGGAGATAATTATGATACAGAGCTTGGAGAAATGTTAGAAGATCCTAACGCTTCTCCAGAAGAATTTGTCATGCAATCTTCTTTGTCCTACGAATTAGAGTCTTTGATAGCGGATCTAACTCCTCAGCAGCGACAGGTTATAACTCTGCGCTTTGGTTTGAATGATGGAAAAGCAATGACACTGGTGAAAATAGGCGAACAGCTTAATATCAGCCGCGAACGAGTACGCCAAATTGAGCGAGAAGCTTTAAATAAGCTCCGCAAAGCAAAAGGCGATATGAATGAATATTTAGCTAGCTAAAGTTAGAAGAGTACAAAATTGAAACTAAGTTAAAGACAAAAAAATTCTATATCCGATTTTATGTGCTTAGGAAGTAAGACTTTTGACAGAAAAAATACTTACTTCCTTTTTATTTATTATCCACAATTTTATTCATAAGGTGAAGAAGTACCATGCTGGAGTACGGTTACACCTACTTCCAATCTATCATTAGTTTGTTACATTAGATGTACCTAGGTAAATTACCAATATCCAGGGCCTTGTGAAGCATACAGTACCATAATCGCCAGTTTTATTTTATACATAATTAATATTCAAAAAAATAAGGAGGAAAAATATGAGTAATCCATCTAATCGGGTTTCAGATTTTTTTAATGGTGAATCTAAAACAGCTAACTCGTTATGGCAATATGTTAGTTCTTTAAGCCCTGAAGCTGTCACTCAGCTGTCCAAACCAGCTTCTCCTGAAGTATTAGGAGTAATAGAGCGTAATATTATAGGACTTTTAGGCAGTTTGCCTTCAGATCAATTCAATGTCAATATAAATACTAATCGCGAAAACTTAGGTAAACTATTAGCATCAGCAATGATTAGCGGTTATTTTTTACGCAATGCCGAACAAAGGATGAACTTTGAAACCGCTTTGCAAGATATTTATGCTAGCGAACAGAAAAATGACATTTAGATCCTAGCAAAAACTCAATATTGCCGATTTCTTGTCTACAAAATATTATGCAGGCAAGGATTGTATAAACGAGGCTGCGCCTATCCGAAGAAAAATTTCCTTTGTATTATGTCGGGTAAATTGTTGTTAAACCCATAATATTTTATTGCCGGATACCCTGTATGCCTCACCTTACGGTGAACGAGTGAGGCATGAGGCTTAATTTGACGGGAAGAACATCTCCCCGCCAATTTCTTACTTTACAAGAATCTATTCAACTCTAGCCTTACCCTTCTTTTTGCATTCGCCGTCTTACCGAGTCACCATGAGATGGTAAACCTTCAGCAGTAGCTAGTACATCTATAGCGCCAGCAACTTTATCTAGGGCTGTTTGCGAATATTGAATAATACTAGAGTGTTTTAAGAAAGTTTCGACTCCTAATGCTGAAGCATATCTAGCCGCACCAGAAGTAGGTAAAGTATGATTTGGACCTGCTAAATAGTCTCCTACAGCTTCTGGGGTAGAATGACCTAAAAATATAGCTCCAGCATGACGAATCAAAGGCAATAATGCCCAAGGATCGGATACTTCCAACTCTAAATGTTCTGGAGCAAATTTGTTAGAAAATTCTGCAGCAACTTTTAAGGATTCTACAATTACCACCAAGCCGTAATGAGCTATAGCTTTTTCCGTATTTAATCGCTTCGGGTGGTCAACTAATTGTCTTTCTAAGGCTACCTTTACATCCTTGGCTAAAGCAGCATCGGTAGTTAATAGTATAGCTGCTGCCATTGGATCGTGTTCTGCCTGAGCTAATAAATCTGTGGCAATGTGTATGGGATTTGCTGTTTCATCAGCAATAATTAACACTTCGCTTGGTCCGGCTAATGAATCAATGCCGACAGTTCCGTAAACTAACTTTTTTGCTAAGGTTACGTAAATATTTCCGGGTCCAGTTATAACATCAACTTTGGGAATAGTTTGAGTTCCGTAAGCTAAAGCGCCGATTGCTTGCGCTCCACCAATACGATAAATTTCTTTGATTCCGGCTTCTTTTGCAGCTACTAATACTGCCGGATTGATTCCCGTTTCACTTCCTGGCGGCGTAACCATAACTCGACGCGGGACTCCTGCTACTTTTGCTGGAATCGCGTTCATTAGTACGGTGCTAGGGTATGAAGCTCGACCACCTGGTACATATAAACCCGCAGTATCGACGGGAGTATATCTTTTACCTAGGACTACTTCATCTTCACCGAAGTTGACCCAACTTTTAGGAACTCGCTGCCGATGAAATGCTTCAATCTTTGAGCTAGCCAGTTTAATTCCTTCTAACAAATCCTTGGAAATATTTTTGTAAGCTTCATCGAATTCCGACTTGGTTACTCGTAATTCTTCAGCATTAAGGATTTGATTATCAAATTCGGCCGTGTAATGTAATACCGCTTTATCGCCTTGGCGCTTCACCGCTTGGAGTACTTCCCGCACCGTTGCTTCTTTGTGAAGCACCTGTTCGTCATTAGTGCGATCGCAGATACGTTGCAATTCTGCTATAACGTCTGCCTGCTGATTAATAATTCGCAGCATGGAGTAAGGACAATGCTTTCCTAGAGAC
>JBCBPQ010000027.1:0-47931 GCA_039820645.1 Cyanobacteria bacterium J06633_8
AGAAAACAATAAGCTGTTGTGCATTAAAAATGCACAATACTCTTGGAAGAAGGAAGAAGGAAGAGGGAAGAAGGGACAAGAGTTGTAGCCATTAATCAATGCCAAATTAATATATAAGTTAAATGCGTAGCAGCTTATCAGGATTTTATAAGTATGTTTGCATTAGAGATCTGCGGGAAATGAAAAACCTCTCTCCAAAATGCTCCGCCTTCATGGAAAGGGATCTAAGTAAGTCGGCACAAATAAACCAAGCTACATTACAGAATGTAAATTACCCTCAAACCCTTATTCCTATTGCAAGACAGCAAGACAGCAAGACAGCCTTATCCCAATTACTATTTTCAATGCCAACCTAGTTATATTTTCAATAAATATAATTAATATGATGTCCGCTTACACAGTTGTCATTATTCACTGCGCGATGATCCACACCCGACCGGTGAATGCTTCGCTTCACTTTGTTTCGCTCGCAATGACATATCGTAACTGATTTACCGGACATGATATAACAACTCAATTGAAATAATATATCAAATTGCTACCACGGAAACTATAAGAGTATATTTACTTGTCTATAAGAATTCTTGACATATAGTCAACCCATTACTTATTATATTTTCATAGAAAAATAAGATAGGTTTATTTTAGGTATATATAAACCTAAATTAAACAAAATCTTCACGAAATATCTATGAAATGAATTGTTTCATCTTGTTATAATTACTGATATCATCACTTGCATCTAGTAATAATTTTATCTTCGCGACAAGCCGATTATGCTTTTTAATCGGTAATAAGGGCTGGGAATTTTTCGTCTGAAAGATGAAAATTAAATTTACTAGTAATAGAATTTCTATTTTTACAAATTATGGACAAACTAACTCTAGATGCAGCAGGATATCCGTCTTATGCACAACTAACAAAATATAAGGGAGAACCAAAAAATAAATTATCCCACCGTTTAACAAATATTCCGGACAAAACCCAGACGTATAATGGTGTTGCCCTATCGGGCAACACCGACGGTGGGATAATTTATTACTTGTAAGTGCCTAAGAAAAAAATTCAGGTATAGCCACATCACATTTTGATTCAAACGCTAGTCTAATTGTGCAAAACAGCCAATTGCCGTCTTTGAATCTGATAGCGGTCACCATTTTTAGGCTACTGCATCAATAAACATATTTTTTATCTGTAAAAAAAAATGAATCAAAACCCGCTTAAAATAGTGACAATAGGAGATTCCATTACTCAAGGGGAGAATGGATACAATTCCTACAGAAAAGAACTATGGGAACGATTAAATCAAGCTGGATATAATGTTGATTTTGTCGGTTCTGAAAATAGAAACAAAGATGGTGGTAATTTTGAAGATAGCAATTTCGATCCAGATCATGAAGGTCATTGGGGATGGCGAATAGATGAAATTATAAATGGTAGAGGTGGAGGTAATCTATCTGATTGGTTAACGGGTTATACACCAGATGTGGCTTTAATTCATCTTGGTAGTAATGATGCAATTCAAAGCAATTCTGCGGTTAGCTCTGTAGAGGAACTTAAACAAGTTATAGATATCCTCCGACAAGATAACCCTAATGTTGTTATTTTTCTCAGTCAATTGATTCCTGCGGTAAATTCAGGGTTCAACAATAGGATACAGGAATTAAATAGCCTCATTCCCGGAATAGTTGCAGATAAAAATCAAGCTAATTCTCCTGTTATTCTAGTAGACCAAAATTCAGGGTTTAATGCGAATACAGATACTTATGATGGGGTTCATCCCGATAGTAGTGGTGAAGCCAAGATGGCTCAAAAATGGTTTGATGCTTTAAAAAACTATTTTGACTCTGTAAATATTAACCCTGATAATGGAGATTCTTCACCTCCTTTCCCTACTAATAATCCTCCTAATGCTGTCAATGACTCTTTTGCTATCAATGAAAATACTAGCAATAATCTCCTCAGAGTTTTAGAAAACGACAGCGATAGCGATGGAGATAGTCTTGCGGTTAGTATTAATGCTCAACCAGCAAATGGTACTGTTAATATTGCTCAAAACGATATTTTTTACACTCCCGATTCAGGTTTTACCGGAGTAGATAGTTTTAATTATCAAATAGATGATGGTAATGGAGGTACGGATACTGCAACAGTTAACGTTACTGTTAACAACGTCAATGATATTCCTCTAGCTGGGAATGATAGCGTCACTACCAATGAAGATACAGCAGTAAGCATAGATGTTTTGGCAAATGACACCGATGCAGACGGAGATAATTTAAATATTGCATCGGTAGGTTCGCCAAATAATGGAACTACGGCAATTGTTAATAATGAAATTGTTTACACTCCCGCAGCTAATTTTAATGGAGTAGATAGTTTTAATTATCAAGTAGACGATGGTAATGGAGAAACTCAAATCGCTACAGTTACCGTTAATGTCGCTCCGGTAAACGATGCTCCATCTGCTGAAAATGATGCTGCTACTACAAATCAAGATACAGCAGTAACCATAGATGTTTTGGCAAATGACAGCGATGTCGATGGAGATAATTTAACTATTGCCTCGGTTGCTGCTGCCAGTAATGGAACTACAGCTATTGTTAATAATGAAATTGTCTACACTCCTTCATCTGGCTTTAGTGGAGCAGATAGTTTTACTTACTCTATAAATGACGGCAGCGCAGTTAACCAAACAGCACAAGTAAACGTAACTGTTAACGCAACAGTTTTTACAAACCCTACAAATCCTACAAATCCTACAAACCCTAGCACTAGAGTAAATGCTGGATTGCTCGCTCTTTACAACTTTGATGAAGGAAGCGGTAATACAGTTTTCGATGTGTCTGGAGTCGGCACAGCGTTAAATTTAGAAATCGATAATGTTAGCGGTACAAGTTGGGGAAATGGAGTACTTAATATAAATGCCCCTAATTTAATTGCTTCAAATGGAGTCGCAACTAAGTTAATTAACGGTATTACTGCTACCCAAGAAATTACTTTGGAAGCTTGGGTTACTCCAGGAAACAGAAGTCAAAATGGTCCCGCTAGAATTGCTACCCTATCAAGCAATGTCTCTAACCGTAACTTTACCTTCGGGCAAGCCGGAGATGATTATAACGTCCGTTTCCGCACTACTAGTACCGGTAATAATGGAGTTGCCAGAACAGTTTCTTCTTCGGGAGGATTGTTAAGTACGGAACTGACTCACGTTATTTACACCCGTGAAGCAGATGGGGATGCTGCCCTTTATATTGATAATCAGTTAGTTGCTAGTGAAAATATTGGCGGGGATTTATCCAACTGGAATGACAGTTACAGCTTTGCCCTGGGTAACGAACTTACTGGCGATCGCCCTTGGTTGGGAACCTTAGATTTATTTGCAGTATACAATCAAGCTTTTGACGCTAGTGAAGTAGCACAAAATTTCTTAGCTGGTGCCCAAGATTCCCCATCTCCTCAAACTCCTCCAAATAACACTCCCACAAATAATATTCCTGTTGTTGGCGATGACAGTGCCACTACCAATGAAGATACAGCCGTAAGCATAAATGTCTTGGCAAATGACACCGATGCAGACGGAGATAATTTAAATATTGTTTCGGTAGCTTCTGCAAATAATGGCACTACAGCAATTGTTAGTAATGAGATTGTTTATACTCCCGCAGCTAATTTTAATGGAGTAGATAGTTTCAGCTACGACATTAGTGATGGTAATGGGGAAATCGAAACAGCTACAGTTACCGTTAATGTAGCTGCTGTTAATGACCAACCATTGGCTGAAGATGATACTGCTACTACCAGTGAAGATACTCAGGTAAACATAAATGTCTTGGCAAATGACAGCGATGTAGATGGAGATAATTTAACTATTGTTTCGGTAGCTGCTGGCAACAACGGCACAACAGAAATTATTGACAATGAAATTATCTACACTCCAGAAGCTGGTTTTATTGGGGAAGATAATTTTACTTACTCTATAAATGACGGCAGTGGAGTTAACCAAACAGCAGAAGTAAACGTAAATGTTACCGAAGCAGGTTCTAATAATTCTAGTGAAAGAGTAAATGCTGGATTGTTAGCTCTTTACAACTTCGATGAAGGAAGCGGTAATACAGTTTTCGATGTTTCCGGAGTCGGCACAGCTTTAAACTTAGAAATAGATGATGTAACCGGAGTAAGTTGGGGAGATGGAGAACTAACTATTAATTCTCCTAACTTAATTGCTTCCAATGGAGTAGCAGACAAATTAATTGATGGTATAACTGCAACTCAAGAAATTACTATGGAAGCTTGGGTTACTCCAGGAAACAGAAGTCAAAATGGTCCCGCTAGAATTGCTACCCTATCAAGCAATGTCGTTAACCGTAACTTTACCTTAGGGCAAGCCGGAGATGACTATAACGTGCGTTTGCGGACTACTGAAACCGGTAATAATGGAGTTGCCAGAACAGTTTCTTCTTCTGGAGGATTGTTAAGTACCGAACTGACTCATGTTGTTTACACCCGTGAAGCAGATGGCGATGCTGCCCTTTACATTGATAGTCAGTTAGTAGCTAGCGAAAATATTGGTGGAGATTTATCCAACTGGGATGACAATTACAGCTTTGCCTTGGGTAACGAACTTACCGGCGATCGCCCTTGGTTGGGAAGCTTAGATTTATTTGCAGTATACAATCAAGCCTTTGACGCTGGTGAAGTAAAACAGAATTTCTTAGCTGGTTCTGATTTCTAAATCAACTTGGTTTTTCCCGCAAAATTTTAGAGACGCGACATGTCGCGTCTCTACATTATTATTTATTTTTCATGCTCAATGCCCAATCCCCAATCCCCAATCCCCTATTCTTTTGTCACAAAATTAGCAAAACTCAATTCATTAACGCGACTCCAGTTGTAAATCTTCTCTCTAAAACCTTTCCACTGTTCGTAAACTTTTTTAAAGGTTGCATCTTTACTAGCGCTAGCTTCTAATTCTTCAACAGTGGCTTTCTGGGCTGCTTGCAATATCTCATCACTATAAGGGACTAATTTAGTACCGCTTTTAATTAATTTAGTTAATGCTTCACCATTCAAAGCTTCATACCTAGAAAGCATATCCATATTTGCTTCATAAGCCGCAGTTTTAAAAATTTGTTTATATTGTTCGGGTAATTTTTCCCAAGCACCACGGTTAACTAAAACATCTAAAGTTGAACCGGGTTCCCACCAACCGGGATAATAATAAAAGGGAGCGGCTTTGTTTAAACCCAACTTTTCATCATCATAAGGACCAATCCATTCCGCAGCATCAATTGCACCCCTTTCCAAAGCCAGATAAATTTCTCCTCCCGGTAAAACTTGGACGTTAACACCCAAACGTGCCATTACCTTGCCACCCAATCCGGGAATCCGCATTTTTAATCCACGCAAATCGGCTAAAGATTTAATTTCGCGCTTATACCATCCTCCCATTTGAGTTCCACTGTTACCGGCAGGGAAATAAACAATATTAAATGTATCGTAGATTTCCTGAATCATCTTTTGTCCATCACCATGATATAACCAAGTATTTTGTTGTTGTGGAGTTAAACCAAAAGGTATGGAAGTTGCAAAAGCTAAAGCAGGACTTTTACCAATATACCAATAGCTGGCGGTATGCCCGCACTGCACCGAACCAGTTTGCACTGCATCGAGTACTTCGGTTGCACCCGTTAATTCCCCAGCAGCAGCAGGAGTTATCGTAAAGCGCCCATCAGTCATTTCCTTGACACGATTAGCAATGGTTTGTGGACCGCTGTATATTATTAAAGACTCCGGCCAACTGGTTGCCATTCTCCAACGGACTTTTGGTAAACTCGTACCTGCACTAGTTGTATTACCACCACGACTACAAGATGCAATAGTCGCAGTGGTTGCGGTTGCAATAGTTGCTTTTTTGATAATTTCTCGACGTTTCATAGGATCTATGGTAAAAAGTATTCGCGAAGTTACAATTGTTGCATTCTAAAACAGATTGATCGGGAAAATAAGCAATTTTTACACAACGATTAGAGAATTGGGGATTGGGAATTAGTCTTTTCACGCTTATTAGAATACAAAATTAACCTCACCCCTGCCCCTTTCCTTGTTAAGGAGAAGGGTATCTTTAGTCAGGTTTCCCCTCTCCCTTAATAGGGGGTGCCCGAAGGGCAGGGTGAGGTTTATATTGGAATGGCTCGCTTAAGACGCATCCATTCTTAAAACCAGTAACCAACTCAAAAATTCTTTGTCTTTATCAAGCCAAAACCCAAGAAACCTAACAAACTAAATATCGTACTTGGTTCGGAAACCGATTGACTTTGATTTACCTTAGAAACAACAGGAAGCTGACGAATTGTAAAAGAATTATAAAAATCGTTATTATCTAAATCATCTGGTACGTTAATCGCAAACTTAAAATCAACACTTTCCCCCGGTGCAACATTTCCCCCTGACCAGTTAAGATGAAAAGAACCATCGGCTTTAACTTGGGAAAACTTTGACGAAGTAGGTGTAACCTCTGAATCGAAAGTGGGAATTATAAAACCACGAGGAACCGAAATTACCGGAGGCGATGCAAAGTTATCTTCTGCAAAAGGGGTATCGGATTGAAAACCGATTTGAAAATTAAATCCGCCCCAATCTGATGTTGTACTATTTACAACTGTTTCAGTCAGTAAATATTCTGTAGTTCCACCAGAAGCTTCAACGAATAATTTAGTGTCTATAGGAGCTATTTCGCGAAATGTTTTAGGAGTACAGGATAAGCCGGGAAAGTTATTAATTTGATTTTGATTGCTATTAGGAAAAGCAGTATCCACAGGGGTTTGCACCTGGGGACAAAGTACATCCCCTTGACCTACACCCCCAGGAGGGCTGATGCTGGTAATTATCCTGGCTTGTGCAGTGCTGCTAAAGCTTAGAGAGATAGTTAAGCTTGCTGCGAGAGTTTTAATAATTTTCTTCACTGATGGATATTGATTATGAAGTTTATCTTGAAAAACAATTTGACTTTCATGGTATTCTCTTACCACAAAAAATACGACTTTATTCGGTATTTACTTAATAAAACGTTTCAGTAACATTTTGTATTACATGAGAACAAAAACAGATGAATTTAGAACAACCGCTTAGCAAAGAAACTTTTACTCAGGGATTAAAAGAGCTTGCCGCCAGAGATGAAGATTTTGCAGAGATACTGAATAAATGGGGGAATCCCCCGAAATGGGAAGAAAATGCAGGTTTTTCGGGATTAGTGCGAACCATTTTAGGGCAACAGGTTTCCGTTAACTCCGCAACAGCTACCATGAAGCGTTTATCGGCAACCGTCTCACCCTTGACACCCAAGCATTTACTGGAATTTGACGATGCTCAACTAAAAGCTTGTGGAATCAGCCGTCAAAAAACAACTTATATTAAAGAATTAGCTTTGGCAATTATTAACAATGATTTAGATTTAGATAAATTAGCAGTTGCTGACGACAAAACCATCAGAAACCAACTCAAACCCATCAAAGGAATTGGGGATTGGACAATTGATATATATTTACTAATGTGCTTACAACGCCCAGATGCTTTTCCCAAAAGTGATTTAGGAGTTATTTTGGCATATCAAAAGCTGAAAAAACTAGAAAAACGTCCCACCCCCGAAGAATTAGAACTCATAGCCGAAAACTGGCGACCTTGGAGAGCGATCGCTGCTAGAATTTTATGGCACTATTATTTGAATCGGGAATAGGGCATTGGGCATTGGGCATTGGGCATTGGTAATTGGTAATTGCTCACTGTTCACTGATAACTGTTCACTGTTCACTGTTCACTGATAACGGTTTCCTGCAAATGAAAAGACAGGGCATCATTTAGTTAATCGTTCAAATCAAGATGCAGTTTATTTAGAAGTCGGCGATCGCACTTTGAATGATACTGGATATTATCCCGATAATGATTTAATTGCCAAGCCTGGTGATGATGGGAAATCTGTAATTTTTACACGTAAAGATGGTACGGTTTATGATTAATTTTTGTTTTCCTTTTCTAATTTATTCTGTTTCCTTAGCCACAGGTTAGATAAATTTTTTCCCAACCTGATTGGATTTATAAGTTGTTTATCTCGATATAACAAATTTAGCAAACACCAAGCTATTATCCATGTCAAAATGCCTATACATACAGTTGAACTCAAAGAAGTAAAAAAATGATCGGTATGAAAAGGTAAATTCTCGCGAAAAGGTACATTAATTGTAGGAATATCTCGATCTTGTTTAGTGTCTGTTATAGAACCAGCTTCATAACTAGAAGCCCAATTACCCGCAGCAGCAATAGCAATACCCAAGCTTGTAATTGTAGTTTGTAGTTTCCTTTCTCTATATGCCTGTTCGTTTGCAAGTTGACTTTTTATTGAGTCAATGCCATTGTTTATCAAACTAGTATCAAGTTGAAAAAACTGAACGGTAGCAGCAATTCTTTTCTCGAAAGGATGACAAGCTCTGACTGTAAACATTTCCAAGAATGATAAGTCTTCCTCTGGGAAGTCACTTTTTATTTCGTGAATTTTGTCAGCGTAATTTTGATGATAATCAACAATTATATTTTGATATTCTTTTATAAAACGTATTTTCTCAGCATAATCATCTAATAAATTAGGCAACTTTACTAATAATTCATGCAAAGTCTTTAAGTCTAGTTGACTATCATGAAAGTCTTGACTTTTCTTAATTCCTAATTGTATCTCTCTAGATTTCTTCTTGCCTTCTTTTTCAATTTTTCTGACTTGTTTGTAAGCGTGAATAATTTTGCTTCTAAATAAAAATAAGTCTAGCAACTGCTGATAATTTTTATGCAGCTTATCTTCTGAATTATCATCTCCAATAAAACAGATAATAATATGGTTATAGCTCTCGGATGCTCTAATAATTCCGTACTCAAATACAGGAGAGCCAAATAAATGTCCCGAACGATTAAATGGAGGTTTTCTAAAAGTATCGGGAAATAAGCATTCAATATACTTATCAGCAATATTTTTCAGTTTTACTTTGTCTCTTTTTTGTTTTAATTGTTGTCTCCTTTCGAGCTTAATAGTAACCAATAAAGTTTGACCAAGAAAATATTCATTCTCCTGTTTAACATCTAACATTAGAGAATTATTCAGATTGGCTAATGCTATATCTGAACTGTTTATTGGTTTAGTAGTTTCATTTTTTGGATTAATAAGTTGAAAACCAATACCATAGCTATCATACATCTGTACTGGGTAAATAATCGAAGTTTTGCTGCTTGAATCTATCTTTTCATCATTTCGGTTAGTAAAAAATCCATGATGCTGTACATATATCGGATGATATTCATCTGTTTTTGGAAAATACCTATTCAAATTTGCCCAATATTCTTCATGTTGATTTTCTAAGTCAAGATGTTCTCTAATGCTGAACTCAAATCCGGGTTTTAAAGTCTTAGCAACTATCTCATCACATTTATCCCATAACCAATCTTTTTGAAAGTTACCCAAACTATCAACTTTTTCACTAAGATAATAAGCAAATAAATGAAGATTATGAGTATTAAACTTGAAATCCATGTATTTCTCCTATGATTTATAGCTGATAATCTTAGTTCTGAAAACTAATCGATAGATGAATAAATTTATTATTACTTAGTATCATCAAGAACACGTGTATATTAAGTCACTAACATCTGAAGTTTAAGGAAATATGTGATTTATTAACACAAAAAATGATGAAATATAATTAATTTTCTCCCCCTGCTTCCCCTGCTTCCCCTGCTTCCCCTGCTCCCCCTGCTTCCCCTGCTTCCCCTGCTTATCCCCACCCAGCAATTTTGACTTGTGAAAGTACTAGGAGAGAAGGGGGAGAGGTGTGTAGAGGGGTTTGTTAATTTCTCGGAGATGTTTAATATGTATTTATTCGCGTTTTGAAATTTCTACCAAGCAAATTATGAAAATAAAGTACTCAATTAATCTGCATAAAGGCTCAACATCTATATTTGTTCTAGCGCTGATGATAATCTATCAAAATTTTACTATTGGCGCTTGGGTTTATTTAGCGCTTCACGGGACTTACGGTATATTATGGCTGTTGAAAGATAGAATTTATCCAGATAAACAATGGGAGCAGGAATTTCCCCTAACAACTGGAATATTCGTCTTTTTCTTGACTTGTTTATATTGGGTTGCACCATTCATTTTAATTAGCAGCAAAACAATTCCTTCTCCACCGTTAATTGCTTTCTCAATTTCTATCAATATATTAGGGCTATTTCTTCACTACAGTAGCGATGCTCAGAAATACTATACACTCAAATACAAATCTGGTTTGATAACAGAAGGATTTTTTGCCCGCTGTCGCAATACTAATTATTTAGGGGAAATTTTTATTTACCTTAGCTTTGCTTTATTAGTTCAGCATTGGCTACCATTTGTGATTCTAGGATTATTTGCAACGTTAATTTTCATTCCCAATATGCTTAAAAAAGATAAATCTTTATCTCGCTATCCAGAATTTGAAGAATATAAAGCTAATTCTGGATTGTTGTTACCTAAACTCTGGGGAAATAGTTCTCAAACAGATGAATTAAAGGTTAAAACAGTGAACAGTGAACAGTGAACAGTTTCTAATCTCGTTACAAGGCTCTGCCTTGTAATGATATTATAAGAGGCTCCGCCTGCTGATAAAATTATTTCTTGTATTTATTGAAATTATTATTATGGATATTAAAAATAGTTTCGATATTACCGTATCGGAATCTTTGATTGAGCGTTTAGAGAAAGTCCAAGAAACAGCAACACAAAACCTGAATAATTTCACAGATAAAGCACAACAAGTTAGTGAAAATTGGAAACAAACAGCAACTGAAAATACTGAAAATGCTATCGTTCAATTTAATCATACCATAGAGCAAGCAAAAGGTTCTTTACAGGAAAATTTACCTCATGTGTCAGTGCAAACAGTTGTAAGTTCTTCCGTGGGAGATTGGTTTGAACAACATCCAGCATTTTTAAGAATTATCAATTCGTTAAATTGGGCTGCAAATCATCCTATTATTAGTTTAATTATTATTGTATTTAGTTTAGCCATCTTATGGAATTTAGTTAAGCTCATCGGTAGTTTGATTGAAAAGGCTAGTTTATCAATATTACAAATACCTTTCAAATTATTGGGGGCTTTAATAAAATCTTTTTGGTTATGGCTGGTTAAGATTAGTCATTTTACAACGGATAAATTGAAACAAACGAAAACTGTTGACTACAATTCTGAGCTACAGTTAAATCATCATAATCCTTATGAAATAATTACTTCTGATGGGGAGCAAAGATTAAAATATATTTCTGCTAGATTAGCTGAAATTCAGTTGGAACAGCAAGAACTTTTAAAAGAAGCAGCAGCAATTGTTGATGGCGAAAAAATTAAGAATTCTGTGAATTAAATTATCCGTTGGTATCGGAATTATATATTTTTGCAGCCTCGGAGCGCAAAGGAAAGCGCTGAGGAGAGCAGAGTTTTTTGTTTCCCAAGGGATGTAAGGGGAAAGGAGATGAAACGTCTCTACAACGGTTTCAAATTAATAACAATGCTGTACTATAGTAATACAAATGTAGTATAATGTTTTGATGTTAGATAATTTATGGCAGAAATCACTAAAGAACAAATTGAAATGACTTGGGGGGTACATCCAGCGAGAAGAATTGGTTTTGAAGAGCTTTATCAAGGACTTTTAGCGAATGTAAAAGCAAGAAATATAGTTCGTATAGTTGATGGTAGTTTAGAAATTTTTAATTATACTACTCACGCACAATATAATGCTAACTGGAATCTTTTTACATTAATTGCTAGGGGATTAATTATTGATGTCCAGAAGCAAGCTGTAATTGCGACTCCTTTCCCAAAGTTTTTTAATTATGGTGAAGCAAAAGTCTGGGGTTCTGAGGCAGTTGATGGAGAAATTTGGGTTGATAAAAAATATGATGGTTCTTTAGGTATTGTCTTTTATGATGGTGAAAAATGGAGGGTTGCGACGCGAGGCTCTTTTGATTCTGATGGGGCAATTTGGGGACAAAAGTGGTTAAATGAAAATGTAGATACTAGTCTGTTAGAAGTTGGCAATACTTACCTTTTTGAAATTATATATTTTGAAAATCGTGTTGTTGTACCTTATGATTTTCAAGGGATGGTTTTATTAAGTGTATATGATTTGTGTGGATATGAATATACAAAAGAGCAAATTAAAAGTTTAGCGGAAAAATTGGCGATAAAAGTTACCGAATTTGATAAATTTGAAACCTTAGAAAAGTTAGTTAAAGCAGCCCAAACTCTCGATAGAAATAGTGAAGGATGGGTAATTAGGTTTGCAAACTCCCATCGCTTGAAGATAAAAGGTGCAGAATATTGTCGTCTCCATCGTCTCGCATCACGTGTGACACCTTTGGCAATATGGGAAATATTGATGCAGGGTGATGATTTAGAAGTCATACGAGAAGATTTACCAGAGGAGCATTTACAGGAATTTGAAAAAATCTGTTGTATTTTTGAAGCTAAATTGGAAATGCTAATTGAAGATGTTGCCAGGATGTCTCGCAATAAGCAACATCTCTCGGATAAACATATCGGTTTGGCTTTTAATAAAGGTGAGTGGCGTGATGGTACCCCAGTTGAAAATCTAGAAAAAAAGTTTTTATTCGCAGTCAGAAAACAACAATTTTTAGATAACGTGCGAATCAGGGGGCATCGCTGCCGTAAGATGGCGTTTGAAATCTTTCGCCCTGCTGGAAATGTATTAGATATGTAAATAGATAAACATCAGTTTTTCGATAAAACTTTATAAATAGGCTGAAAATGATGATTCTCGCTGTTTGTATAGTAAAGGCGAGATTTTTTTATTGTGGTGATTTGATGAAGATTTTGGGAAACCTAAATACAATACCTCTATATAGTGCGTCTTTGCTTTACTTAATATCAGGTTAATAAATATAAATTCTTAGAAACATCTGTAGCTTCTGACGCAAGTCAGTTTTATCAACTAGAGATGATAACCCATATTCGGTAGAGCAAATTAATAGTTTATGCTAGTGCTTCCAAATTAAAGGAAATTAGTCGATGATTCCGATTAATGTTGAGAAAATATTAACTCAAAAAGATATTAAATACGCGGTTAGGCAGATTCTTACAACCGTAGAAACACCCTTATATCTGATGACTCCCGATGGAAAAATTTTGTTTGGTAATTATCAAGAAGACTTAAGGGAAAAATACCCGATTGAATTATCTGGTAGCATTTTAGCTTGGGTGGTAGGAAATTCAGCAGCATTACCTGTTTCTGAATTAATTACCTATCTCATCAAGCAAGAATTTGAAAAAAAATCATTAGCGCGGGAATTGTTAGAAAGATATGAAGAAATAGATTTATTTGATGAACTATCTACACAAATTACCAATAGTTTAGATATTAAGCAAATTGCTCAATTAGTCTTAGAAAGAATTAGCCAAATTGTTGAATGTAATATTGGGGTATTTTTATTATTAGATTCTGAAAACAATCAACTCAAACCGATTTATAAATTCGGTGATTTTGGTTGCTGTAAATTTCCGATTACTCTAGGTAAAGGTATATTAGGTGAAATTATTCAAAGAGGAAAAGGAGAAATTGTTAATAATATTTGTGAAAATTTAAAATGCTACGATAGCGATAAGCCAGTTGTTTCTTTTATTTGCGTTCCCCTCAAGAATAAAGACAAAATTATTGCAGCCATTGCAGTTGGTACCCAAACCAAAATTAGCTATACCACCGAAGAATTAAAACTGCTAAATATCTTTGCCACACAAGCAGCGATTGCTATTGAGAAAGCTTTATGGTACGAGCAAAGTTTGAATGCTGCACAATCTGCTCGGGAACAAGCTGAAGAGCTACAGCAAACTTTAGATAAATTGCAGCAAGCTCAAGCTCAATTAATACATAGTGAAAAAATGTCCAGCTTAGGACAAATGGTAGCTGGAATTGCTCATGAAATCAATAATCCAGTTAATTTTATTAAAGGTAATATTGGTTATGGTTTTAACTACGCTCAAGACTTAATAGAATTAGTGGATTTGTATAGAATAAACTATCCACAACCGATATCAGAAATTGAAGAAAAAATAGAAGATATTAATTATGATTTTCTCAAGGATGATTTTCTAGATTTGCTTAATTCAATGAAAGTAGGAGTTAATAGAATTAAAGATATAGTTCGTTCTTTGGGAATATTTTCTCATCTCGATAAAGCCGAAATAAAAGCTGTTAATATTCATGAAGGAATTGATGGAACTTTGATGATTTTACGTCATCGTTTGGATAATAATAAAGACAAAAAAACTATTGAAGTAGCTAAAGAATACGGAGAACTACCTTTAGTCAATTGTTATTCAGGACAGTTAAATCAAGTGTTTATGAATATCCTTAGTAATGCAATTGATGCTTTACAGGAAAAAGGAGATTTGATAATAATTCGTACTCAAATGGTTGAGGATAATCAGGTTAGTATTTCTATTATAGATAATGGACCGGGAATAGATGAACAAGTTCAAAAAAAATTATATGACCCATTTTTTACCACAAAAGAAGTAGGAAAGGGAACGGGTTTGGGTATGGCAATTAGTTATCAAATTGTTGTAGAAAAACATGCTGGAACTCTTACATGTCTATCTGAATTGGGTAAAGGTACGGAATTTTGTGTTCAGATACCAATTGAATCTGATTCGGAAATATAAACTATTTGCTATAAATTTTGGTGATTTATAATTTTTGGGATATGTATGTTTATAGATAAAAATTAGTCTCAATAATTTATATAGTACAAAGATGATGTCAAAATTAATTTATCAATGGTTGAGCAAACTTAAAGTTAAGAGAAAAATAGCCCTTGGATATGGACTTGGTTTAGGAGTTTCTGTTTTTGGAACTGTTTCAGGAGTCATGCTTGGCAACTATTGGGAAGAAAAAGCTTTACAAGATAAGAAGAAAGCCTTGATGGAAACAAGTATTCTTCATCGTTTACAAACGAAAGTTTTACAAGTAAGAACTTATCAACAACAGTTAATTCCTTTAAGTAAGCAGCCAGAAGATTTTAATAAAAAGTATAATCAACTGCTTAAACATTCAGAGGATATTCAAAAAGCTTGGTTAGCAACTACAAATATAATACACAACAATCAAAGCTTCCCTAAAGGAGAAATATTAGAATTAAGAGACTTTCTTAAATCTTATGAAGGAATACCGCAAAAATATTTAACAGAACTTAATCAGTTAGTCAAAGAAATTCGTCTCCATGATTTAGATTCAACAGCAAAAATAACCCAAGCTAAACTTCAGCTATTAGATTTTAGTAAAAGTAAATTAGCTATCAAGTTTGACGGGATTTCTGAAGATTTAACAGACATAATTAAAATATTCGATCGAGAAGATGAAAAAGCAGATAAAGAATTAGATAAAGCAATATCATTCCGTAATTATTCTGTAATTTTGAGTGCTTTAATATCAATTATCATTGCAGTTTTATTAGTCAGAAAAATTAGTAAAGCAATATCATATCCGATTCTCGAATTAGATCAACTTGCTAAAATATTAACAGAAGAAGAAAATTTTGATTTACGAGTTCCCGTTACAACAGAAGACGAAGTTGGTAGTTTAGCAACTTCTTTTAATCATTTAATTTTCCGAGTTAAGCAACTCTTAGATGAACAAACAGCTAATACCGCACATTTAAGAGCGATTATTGACAATCTTGCAGATGGTTTATTGGTAAGCGATATCAATGGCAATATTATTAACTATAATCCTACTATTACTAGAATGTTTGGTTTAGGAGATGTTGATATTAGAGAAATTTCTTGTAAAGATTTTATTCCTGAAGTAGTAGAATTAGTAAATAAAACTCAGCAGAACCCTAAAGCAGTTTTTACAGCAGAATTACAACCAAATAACCAGCAATTTTTCAAAGTATCAGTGACTGCAATTTTAGAAGGAAATTATCAAGATTCTCATTACAGTTATTTGGGTTCGGTAATTCTGGTTCGCGATATTACACAGGAAAAAGAAGTGGATAGAATGAAGACTGATTTCATTTCAACTGTTTCTCATGAATTGCGAACTCCTTTAACTTCTGTATTAGGTTTTGCTTCAATAATTCAGGAAAAATTAGAAGAAAATCTATTTCCTTTACTACCTGAAGACAATCGTAAAACTAATAAAACTGTCAGAAGAGTTAAAGATAATATTAGTATTATTATCTCAGAGGCGGAACGTCTTACCGCTTTAATTAATGATGTATTAGACATTGCCAAAATGGAAGCGGGAAAACTTGATTGGAAGAAAGCAACTATTACTATTGAAAAATTAATTGAGCGTTCTTTAGCTGCGACATCCGTCCTTTTTGAAAAGAAAGATTTAAAATTAATTAGAAATATTGAACCAGATTTACCACAAATATTAGGTGATGAAAATCGTCTTATTCAAGTCTTAATAAATTTAATCTCAAATGCCGTTAAATTTACTGATGAAGGTTCTATAACCTGTAGTGCTAAAGTAATTCATAATAGTATTGTTGTCAGCATCATCGATACTGGTAACGGTATATCTCAAGAAGATCAACCATTAGTCTTTGACAAATTTAAACAAGTAGGAGAAATATTTACAGATAAACCTCAAGGTACGGGATTGGGATTACCAATTTGCAAACAAATTATTGAAAATCATGGTGGTAATATTTGGGTTGCAAGTGAATTATATAAAGGAAGCAATTTTTCATTTTCTATACCAATTAAAAGTATTAGCGCAATCAACCAATTTGATAAAATTGTCAACATAGATAGTCTTGTGAAACAGTTAGAGGAAAACTCTACTGAAAATGCTACTAATTCCAACGCACAAAAAACAATTTTAGTAGTTGATGACGATGCTAATATCCGCGAATTACTCAGACAATCTTTACAAAACCAAAATTATGCAGTAGAGGAGGCTAAAAATGGTTTAGATGCAATTAATAAAATAAAAATTCAAAAACCAGATTTGATTATTTTGGATATGATGATGCCTCAAATCAATGGATTTGATACGGCTGCAATTATCAAAAATGATCCGGGAATCATGGATATTCCGATTATTATGTTGTCTATTTTTGAAGATAAAGAAAGGGGATATAAATTAGGTATTGATAGATATATGACAAAACCAATTGAAAGCAACAAATTGATTAAAGAAATTGGTGTATTGCTTTCTCAAGGTACATCAGCTAAAAAAGTTTTAGTAGTCGATACAACTGCTTCAACTTTATTGACTTTATCTGAAATACTCAAAGCACAAGGTTATAACGTTGTGGAAGCCTCAAATGGTGAGGAATGTATTGAAAAAGCTGTATCTATCAAACCCGATATGATTATTGTGGATTCCGTTATATCTCAAAAACACGATTTAGTTAAGACTTTACGGTTTGAAAAGGGATTAGAAAATTTCTGTTTTATATTGCTCGGTGACAGCCAAAATAAAAATTAGCAAATTTAAATCATCATTTAATATATAAAATTTAGATAAAAGCATAGCATGGATAAGAAAATTTTAATTGCAGACGACGAAGCAAATATTCGTATTTTAATGGAACAAGTTTTAGAAAAATTGGAAGATGAAGGTGTTGAATTACTTATTGCTGAGAATGGAAAAGAAGCGTTAGAAACTATCGAAAATGAAAAACCGGATCTAGTTTTTCTCGATATGATGATGCCAAAAATGAATGGTTTAGATGTATGTCGAACTGTCAAACAAGAATTAAAAATTCCAGATATTTATATCATTATGTTGACAGCGAAAGGACAACAAGATGATAAAGAGAAAGGTTTACAAATGGGTGCAGATTTATACATGACTAAACCTTTTCGTCCCAAAGCCGTTTTAGAAAAGTCCCGAGAAGTATTAGGGGTTTAATCAGTGAGCAGTTATCAGTGAACAGTTATCAGTGAGCAGTTATCAGTGAGCAGTTATCAGTGAATAGTTAACAATAAAAATAAAAAATTTATTTTTAATCAATTACATTTAAATATATAATGAATGAAAAATATTCAAGAATTGAACTAACAACTCATCACTGTTAACTGTTAACTGTTAACTGTTAACTGTTAACTGTTCACTGACAAATCTTTGTGGAGATAAGTTAGTAATAATTTCATCTTTTCTACCAGCTAAATAATTTGCAAAACGCCGCGCTAAGGGTGGAATAAATACTAGAGGGTTGCTAAAACCTGAAAAAATATGGATATTATTGCTTTGATTCACTGCTCCAATTAAAGGTAAATTATCTTTACTAAAAGCTACCAAACAATGATGCCAATTCCCTGTAAATTTTGCTAAATCTGGTAACACTTTACCAATCTTTTCCCGCAATGCAGCTTCACTTTTAACAGAATCTATAGCAGCATCAGGATTTGTATTTATATGACTTATTTGTCCCAAACGTAGACTATTATCTTGAAATTGAACTGCACCTACATCCAAAATCCAACCAAGTTGATTATTCTGATTCCATAATTTATCATCTTTACTACCATCGGCTTCTAGTTGATAACGTTGCAAATTAGCTGGCATTACTAAAGTATTTAATCTCAAATCTACCGGTGGAGTTTCGATAATTTCTGCATGAGTAAAATATACTTGGATAGGAATACCGGATGTTTGAAGCAATTTTCGACTAAATCCACCGGCACAAACTACAAGATTTTTGCAGCTAAAGGTATCAGTATTTGTTTTAACTAATAAATCTTCTGAATTGATTTCCAAAACTTTACTAATTTGCATCTTTCCCCCAGCCAGTAAGAAAGCCTTAATATAAGCTTGTGTTGTTTTCTCTGGATGAATATGCCCGTGTTTTACAGTCAAAGCTCCAGATATTGCTTCCTTATTTAATAAAGGTTCTAATTCACAAGCTTGATTTCGGTTAAGTAATTGCGGAGGGGTAGCAAAGCCTTGGTAAGATGCAGCAATTTCTTCTGGATTATTATTTTCAGGAATAGTTAATAATAAATCTAATTCACGAAATTGAATATCACTATTTAACTCTTGGGAAAGTTTTTGATAAAGTTGCTTCGATTCCTTGCATAATTGACTAGTAAAAGAAGTTGTAGTGTTCCAAAAAGCCAAACCACCATAGCTGTAACGAGTAGCGTTTTGTGGTGTAGTATCTTGTTCCAACAAAAGTACTGTAAAGCCCTTTGTAACTAATTCATAACTCAGTGCAGCACCGGTAATACCAGCACCGATAATAATAATATCGTAGGTTTTCATAAATAATCTCGCATGAACCTGCTTTTTTCGGAAGGTTGGGAGCTATAAATTTTAATAAGTTGCTTGTAAGCGATTTAAAAGATATTCTCCAGCAGTTATTGGTGGATAAATTGGAGACTTATCTGTTTTACAACTTTCAAGACAGGAAATTTCTGTATCTTCATTAGGATGACAGAAAAATGCTATAGAATATCTAGAAAATTGAACTTTATCATCATCGGGAATTGTAACTCGATGTTTTGTCGAACAAAATACATTATTTGTCCAACGCTGCATTAAATCACCTGTATTAACTAATATAGTATCAGCAATTGTTGGCGCTGCAATCCATTTTCCCGTTGCTGTTTGTACTTCTAAGCCCCCAACATCATCTTGAAAAAGTAGAGTAATGCTTCCATAATCGGAATGTTCCCCTGCACGAATCTGTCCGATTTTGGGTAATTCCTGTAAAGGAGGATAATGAAGTAGTCGCAATGTATGATTTTGTTGATTATGGTTGATGCTGAAAAAATCTTCCGGTAATTTCAAAGCTAATGAAAAAGCTGCGAGGATATTATTTGCTACTTCCGTACAAGCTTTGTAGAAACTAGGAATTGCAGGAGCTAAATATAAGTAAGTGGGAAAATTATCGAATCGAAAAATATTAAAAGCTTCTTTTAAATCGCCAGGATTATCCGGATTTAACCTTTCTCTTTCGATGCCAACATAACCTTGATTGCTAAATTCATCGCTCCAAGCCATCTTTTGTTTAACTTCTAAAGGTAAGTCAAATAGATATTGATTGTATTCAAAAACTTGCTCGATTAAAATTGGAGAAATACCCGAATTGGCGATGTAAATAAAACCTATTTCATGGCAAGCTTGGTAAATTTGTTTGACTACATTTTCTTTTTCATCGATATCACCTTTGTTGAAAAGCGATAAATCAATAATTGGGATTTTTAACATATTAAAAACTAGTTAGGCTCGATTAATGGCATTGCTGAATAAAACTATGAACTATGTTTACCTACATGTGGTATTACACATGAAACCATTGTAGAGACGTAGCAGTGCTACGTCTCAGGCAATTTGAAATCGTAGTTTCATATTCTGATTCAGCAACACCCGATTAATTACATATTGTCATTGCGAGGAGGCACGACGAAGCAATCAGCGAACAATGAATATAGCACTTTTCATTTGAGACTCACATAAACCTCACCCCCATCCCCTCTCCTTATTAAGGAGAGGGGTGTATTCTATTCAACCGAAAACTGCTATATTTTATTTGCTTTAGAGCTTCAACACTCCAACCTTCCGTAGTTGTACTAATTGATGAATCAAACATCTCTTAATAAGCTGGTAAATAATTATCAATAAATGATTTTATCTACCAATTTTAATATGAATGATAAAAATATTTCTATTTCTTTAGATTGCGATGATGATGTAGTATCTTTTGAGAAAGATACTTTTAAAGTTAGTCGGTTGAAAGAGTTGATGATAAGGGAAGCAAAAAATAAATTTAAAAAGCTTACGCAGCGTTGTAAATATCAAGGTTTAGGACAATTTATGACTGATTATTTTCATGAAATAATTATCGGAGAAGAAAACCTTAATTTTGATTACATCAAATTTGAAAATACTAGAGACTGTCAAATTCTCCAAGTTAATGGAAAAGGCTGGCAGAAAGGAAAGTTAAATCTTGAAATATGTATCTCACCTGATGTTAATAAACCCGATAAAGTTAATTTAAAATTCTTCCCCGAACAACCTCTTAAACCAGAATCACCATTAGATGATATGCGTCGCGAGATGATTCAAATTACAGATGGTGCGTGACGCTATTATCAAACTTGTAATTACAAATAAAATTCGTCGCAGCGTCACACAAGGGCAATATTGCGGGAAGAAAATCTACACCGCAATTTGCCTCCCCTACAGTTATACAGTTCGTAGTAAAAAACTTATCCCTTCCCTTCTCCTTAATAAGGAGAGGGGTGCCCGAAGGGCGGGGTGAGGTTTCGCCGAGTTTATTCGACTCAACCGAAATTAACTATATTAATTAGTTAAAAACAACATTACATCACCTTCTTTAACAATATAAGCTTTCCCTTCAGCGCGAACTAAGCCTTTTTCCTTTGCAGAACTTAACGAACCAGAGGCAACTAAATCCTCATAACTAACTGTTTCTGCACGAATAAATCCTTTTTCAAAATCACTATGAATTACTCCTGCTGCTTGCGGTGCTGACATTCCAGCTTTAATTGTCCAAGCGCGAGTTTCTTTTTCTCCTGATGTGAAATATGTCCGCAAACCTAATAAGTCATAAGTAGCGCGAATCAAAGATTTTAAACCACCTTCCTCTACACCCAAAGCTTCTAAAAAATCACCTCTTTCTTCATCAGATAATTCAATTAATTCCGATTCTACTTGTGCCGAAACTATCACTACCTGAGCATCTTCCTTCGCTGCAATTTCTCGCACTTGCTCTACATATTCATTTCCAGTTGATAAATCATCTTCGGAAACATTGGCAGCATAAATAATTTTTTTCGCACTCAACAACGTTAAAGGCTTAATTATTTCTGCTTCTTCTTCACTTAACTGAATTTGACGAACCGATTTACCTTCATTTAACTCTGCCGCTACTTTTTCTAATACCGACATTTCATATTGAGCATCCTTATTAGCTCTTGCTTGCTTGCGAGTACGTTCCATTCGACGCTCAACTTGCGCCAAATCTGCTAAAACAAGCTCCAAATTAATAACTTCAATATCTCGTGCTGGTCCAACTGTACCAGAAACGTGAATTACATCATCATCTTCAAAACAACGTACCACATGAACGATGGCATCAGTTTCCCGGATATTGGATAAAAACTGGTTTCCCAATCCTTCACCCTTACTCGCACCCTTCACCAAACCAGCGATATCAACAAATTCCACCCGCGCTGGCACAATTTGTTTTGCAGAAGAAATCTTTGCTAAAACCTCTAACCGCTCATCTGGTACAGAAACTACACCGACATTCGGCTCAATGGTACAAAAAGGAAAATTAGCAGCTTCTGCCTTAGCATTTGCCACTAAAGCATTAAATAAAGTAGATTTTCCTACATTAGGAAGTCCGACAATCCCGGCTCTTAGCATTTTGGCTTTTAGATTTTAGATTTTAGATTAGTAATTCACAGGTTATCTTAAATCCAACAGCAATTTGTTTCAAATTGGTTGATTGACACTCCCCTTCCCCTCTCCTTGTTAAGGAGAGGGATGCCCGTAAGGGCGGGGTGAGGTTTCCCGATTTTGTATTGAAATTAACCGAAAAGCGCTATAACTTCTTCCTTCTCCCGAAATCCTACCAAAACAGCATTACCATCTTTGACAAATAAAGGACGTTTGAGCAACATAGCATCTTCAGCGAAAGCTTCTATCCATTGCTCATCACTCCAAGTCTTCCTTTGCTCACCCAAAGCTCGATAAGATTGTCCAGAAGTATTTCGCATCGGTTTTGAACCCAAATTCTCCACCCAGCTTGCAATCATTTCCTTATTGGGTGGATTTTCTTTGGTATTAATAAATTCATATTCAATATTATTATTTTGCAGCCACGTAAAAGCTTTTTTGCAAGTACCACAATTGGGAATACCGTAAACTTGGATTGACATTACTACCTGTAGAAAGATTGAGAAATTAACAGCTATGAAGGTAAGCTGAATTTATATAGTTTATTCTCCCCCAATTTGTGACATGAGCCAAGAAGATAAAAATACTATAAAAGAAGATAAAAATACTATCAAAATAGATCCCGCAACTGTAGTATTTATTATGTTTGCCTTGATAGTACTTCCGTTACTGATTACAGGTTTTACTGGTTAGTTAGTCATAAGCAGTACCGATATTTGAGGTACTACTTATGATTGTTTATACAACTTCTACAAATAAACCACTGCGAGCAAACTCTTCCTCTTCAGCAGTGAAGTGCGGAGTTTCATCGACAATGTCGGGATCGAAGCAATAAGTTTCCTGAAGAAATTGTCCTTCTATTACAGATGCTTCCAATTCTTTGATATAATCTTGGGCTAGGATACAAGCCTCACAAATATCTGACTCCGAACCTTTCTCCAACAAATTTTGCAGACTTGCTCTTACTCCCGCCAACCGCGATGCCGGTTTCAGAATCCCATAAAGACGGTATAATCTATCCACTGATATACTGAGGTGTTTCAAGGCTTTGCTGCGTGCAAGTTCAGAATCTAAACTCGGCCAGTAACGGTTAGTATAAAAAGCTTTCTCATCCTTGTGATACCACTCCTCAGAGCGAGCAATGGATGAGGAAACCGTATTATGTAATTTCCAGAAAAATAAGCGCAAGGTTTCACCATCAACAACTGTAGATAACTTAGCTTCCATGGACACTTCAAAGTTATTCAGTTTTGGATCCCTCCCTAATAAAAGATACTCCACCGGATACATATCCACCTCTTTATTTTGCACCACATACATATTCAAGTGGTGACGACAGTAGGGGCAAGGATACATGGTGGCAAATAGTTTAAAGAAGTCTTGGAAAACTGCCACCAAGGCTTTTTGTTCCTCAAGTGGTTTAGTACACAAGATTTCAGGCGTAGTGTGGAAGAAGCGCCACACCGCAGGACCTATATAATAAGGAAAACTAACCCGCATTCCGGCATCCTTGACATCACTCCGTGCCAAATAGACATCAATGAATGCGACATATTGCGAAAGCGCCCCTGACTCGCGCCCAGCTTCTTTACGCTCGCGCCGTTTTTGTACGCCATTTAAATAGTGATGCGTCAAACCCCATGCCTGCTTAACTACCAGTTTTTGTTTGGGAGTGCATTCAGAAAAGTTCTCTGCCACATCCGCCCCATAGCGTTCAAATTCTCCCGCTGTTTTAGTATTTTCATACCATTTAGCCAAAGCTACTTCGTTAGGTACGGTGTTACTTTGAATATCTGCCGCAGTGCTAACACTGAAAGCAGCTAATAGCTTGGGCATAAATTCTTCATACCAATAAGCTACAGGCATCATTGCACCGTCTATTTCTTCATCAGCAGAATCCAAGATAACGCGATTCCACAGCTTGAGATAATCTTTGGGATTCCCTGCTGATTTAACTGGAGGTGGAGCTAATTCTGCATTAAGTTCCATCTGCCGCAGACGGTTGAGTTCGTTGATAGCAAGCACCCCAGAAGCAATATCGCGAAAGCTGAAATGTTTTTTCTTCAAAGTAATGGCGAACTCAACCCCTGCTGCAAACTTCTCCTTCACAGAAGTAGATTTACGGCGTGCTTCCTGCATTGCTCTATCACGAGCAAGCATTTCGGGTGTTTTTTCAATAGAGTTCCAATTCTGAATCCGTTGTGTGAGTCGAGCGTATTCTTGTTCGACTGATTCAACCACTGCATCTAACAGGGGGTAGCAAGCTTTTTCTACGATATCTAACCCTTTGTACAATGCGATCGCTTTCTGGATAAATTGTACAAAGTCAGTAATTTTGTAGGGCAAATCCCTTACGCGGAGGTGTGTTTCATGATTGGCAGAGAAACTCTCCCGGAAGCAACGGTAAGCGGCTCCCTGAATCAAGCGAAACAAACCAATCTGCATTTGTAAACGGGAAGTGGCGCGTTCTTTTTGCTCTTGTGGGTGTTGCGCCAGTAATTCTTTGAGCCGTGCTACTTCCGGATTATCACTGTTATTTTCCCGGCTCTGTAAAGTGGTATTTTTAACAACAGGTGTGTCAGTATTCAACCCTACATCTGAGGTGACGGTGGTTGTTTCCTTTGCAGAAGAACTAGTAAAAGAAATCGGTAAATCTTTATAGCCGGTGGTTATTTCTGATTCCTCTGGAACCAGTTTCATAAATTCTTCAAAGTCAATTGAGGCATCGCCATCGCTATCCACTTCTTTAATCATTTGATCGAGTTCTTTATCCGTCAGTCCAAACTGACTCATGACATTATGCAGTTCTTTTGTGGTAATTTGACCGCTACCATCCTCATCAAACACGCTAAATGCCAACTTGAGACGACTTTTGCGATCGCCTTGGGCTGACACCATCAGAGTTTTGAATTCCTCGAAATCAATAGTGCCCGACAAATCAACGTCCACTGTTTTAATCATGTCGCGCAGTTCGGTGTTGCTGGGATTTTGCCCTAGCGTTCGCATCACCTCCCCCAATTCTTCAGCTGAAATGCCACCGCTGCTATCCGCATCAAATACTTTAAATGCTTCCCATAACTTCGCCACTTCTTCTTCAGTCATGACTTTTTTTTCTAGTTCTAATTGCATCAATTAATCCCCCCGATTTTTTTACAATAAGCCAGCAAAATGTCTTGTATTAACCATCAACTAAGCAATAGTCCTATTTTTATCTTCAGGTAGCGGCAGAAGCAATACAATCTAACAGATTATTACAAATCGTTATTAATTACTGAATATTTTATATACCTGTGTTTATAAATACTAAATTATTAAATAGCTCAAATCAATGTATAGAAGGTATTTATCATTAAAATACAGATTAGAATCGACAAACAAAAAGTATATATTTATACTTAAGTAAGTTTAATTATTACAATCTTTGAATAAATTGTTGATGCTCATTCGTCTGTAAGCCTTGCTGTAAAACTGTTAAAACTTCGGCTAAATTACCTTCTAGCAAAGCATCGACAGCTAACCATAAACCCGGAAAAACTTCGCTACGAATAACACCATGATTATCGGCTTCAAAGGAAATATAACGACCTTCTTTTAAAATAAACCAGTCCAAACGGTTTTCATACATTTGCCAAACAATATATTCCTTAACTCCATTGCGACGGTAAGCATTGAGTTTATCATTAAGGTCATAAGAAGCACTGCTAGCAGCAATTTCTACAATTAATTCTGGCGAACCTTCTATATAATCATCTTCACTAATGCGAGAATTACCACCGGCTTCCGCTTCTATTCTTAATAAAGCATCTGGTTGCGGTTCGTTATCGGCATCCAAACGTACAGTAGCATTATCTAGTAAATCTACTCCTGGGGTTGCAGCTTTATAAACCATTAACCAACCAATAATAGCAGCATGAGGTCTACCATGTTTTGTCGCACGTACAGGTGAAGCCACGTAAACAACTCCTTCAATTAATTCAGCTTTCTTAATCTGTATCATGGCTTTGTAGCGGCGTTCAAACTCATATCTTGTCAGGCGATCGCCATTTTCAAGAGGTGGTATATTAACAATCGTCGATGTGGCACTCATAATCAATTACCAGTTATCAATTATCAATTTAAGCCAGGGGTGAATCATTTGCTTTGTTTCTATCCTAATATTGACTTCTAACTAATTTACAAATTAAAATCTATAATCCTATGACAAATCAAATTATCTGGATACACGGTGACTGTCTGAGTCCCAAAAACCCTGCACTTGATGAATACCCAAATACTCCCGCTATCTGGGTTTGGGATGATGCTTTATTGGAAGAATGGCAAATCAGTCTCAAACGCATAACATTTATTTACGAATGTTTATTAGAGTTACCCGTGGTAATTCGTAGAGGAAATGTTGCCAAGGAAGTTTTAGCTTTTGCCAAAGAACATAATGCAAATAAAGTTGTCACAGCAGATAGTCCAAGTCCCCGTTTTGATAAAATTTGCGACGAAATTGAAAATTCAAAAGAGTTAGAAATATTTGAAGTAGATCCATTTTTGGACTATGACGGTTTTATCGACCTCAAAAGGTTTTCTCGTTATTGGAAAGTTGCTCAAAAATATGTGTTTGAACAGTGAACAGTTAACAGTGAACAGTTAACAGTGAACAGTTAACAGTTAACAGTTACCAATTACCAATTACCAATTACCAATTACCTATCATCGCTGCTTCTCTAACTACTCAGAAACCCGGTTTTTTCAAAAAACCGGGTTTCTCAACCCTTCGCGCAGATGAGGAAAACCTTTTTACTAACTCAAATCTTGAATTAATTTAATTACTCTTTCTTTGACTTCCTCGCGAATGCGGCGATATATGTCTATCTCTCCACCTTCTGGATCGTCTAATTGCCAATCTTCAAATACTTCTCTTGTCAGCCATTCTGGAGGTAAATTGACACCACAACCACATAAGGAAATCACTACATCGTAATCTTCTGGATTAAAATCACTTAAAGGCTTCGATTCTTGCTTACTAATATCAATACCAATCTCAGACATAACTTCTACAGTTTTGGGATCTACAAAACTCGCTTCTAAACCTGAACTAGTAACCTCTATTTTATCTTCTCCCAAACTACGAACGAATGCTTCTGCCATTTGAGAGCGGCGAGAATTTCTTTTACAAACAAACATTACTTTTTTCATTGTTATAGGAAGCATTATTGGTTTGGGATTAGGCAACTTCAAAGAAACTAATCCTGCAAAGAGGACAAATAACATTGAAACCCACAGACAGCCAACTAAGCCAAAAACCTGGTAAACTGCACCAGATAATACCGTACCAGCTAACCTTCCAGCAGAGTTTGCCATATAGTAGAATCCCACATTCAATGCTACCTTGTCATCATCAGTAAATGCTAATACCAAGTAAGAATGTACTGCGGAATTGAAGGCGAACACGAAACCAAAAAGTAATAGTCCACCAATAATTACAGTATTAGGTTCGATACCCAAATGTAATCCCATGGCAATGGCAGATGGAACTACAGTTAATACAAAAGTCCAAAATTGGATGGTTGATGCTTGGGGAGGAGCACCAGAACCAAATCTTTTTAACAACACAGGCGCATAGGACTGAACTATACCATAGCCAATTACCCAAATAGCTAAAAAACCACCAACTTGATTAAAAGACCAACCTAATACACTACGTAAAAATACTGGTAAACCAACTACAAACCATAGATCTCTAGAACCAAAGAGAAAGAATCTGGCAGCAGATAGAATATTAATTTCTTCGCTTTTAGAAAAAAGCTGACTAAACTTAACTTCGTTCTTAATTTTACCCATCCCGTTGGGTAACATTAGCCCTGTGAACATCAGCAGGAAAAGCCCTGTAGCCATAATCCACAAAGTATAAATAAAGCCAAATACAGATAGTAAAGCACTTCCTACAAAGAAACCAATACCCTTGAGAGCATTTTTGGAACCTGTGAGTATTGCAACCCATTTGAACAGAGAAGATTGGGCATCCTGGGGTACCACTAAACGAATAGCACTCTTAGAACTCATTTTGGTGAGGTCTTTTGCAATTCCAGAAAAGGCTTGGGCTATCATCACAAACAACACTGCAAACCCAGAAGGCCAATTGGGATTTAGTCCCGAAAGCATTATTAGGGAAAATATCTGTAGCCCAATACCACTGTAGAGAGTCAATTTTAGTCCAAACTTGGAACCAATCCAACTACCAAACAAGTTGGTGAGGATACCAAAGACTTCATAGAATAAAAATAAGGATGCAATTTGAATTGGGGTGTAACCAATATTATCGAAATACAGCAATACCAGCATCCTCAGGGCACCATCGGTAATTGTAAAACCCCAATATGCCAGTGTCACAATGATGTAGTGTTGTAGGTTACCGCTTGATGTTGTGGTAGTCATATTTAATGTGGTGAATCGGGTATAGAGAATGAAGAATCAAGCAATAACTACTCACTCATACTGAGTGCTACCTTCAAAGTTAGTTCAACCATGCGGTTCGCGTAACCCCACTCGTTGTCATACCAAGCAAGAATTTTTACCTGAGTTTCATTTACTACCATTGTGGATAGGGCATCGATAATAGATGAGCGTGGATCATCTTTGTAATCGACAGACACTAAAGGACGCTCTTCATAGCCTAAAATACCTTTGAGTGAATCCTTCGCAGCTGACTTGAAAAGACTGTTAATTTCCTCTACCGTTGTCCCTCGCATTACTTCAAAGACACAGTCTGTAAGGGAAGCATTTAGTAAAGGTACCCTTACAGCTAAACCATTCAACTTACCATTGAGTTCTGGATAAATTAATCCGATCGCTGTAGCAGAACCTGTGGTTGTGGGAATCAAAGACAAGTTATTAGCTCTGGCTCTACGCAAATCTTTGTGAGGAGCATCTACAATTGTTTGGGTATTTGTAACATCATGAATGGTTGTAATTAGACCATGACGAATACCTATTCCTTCATGAATTACCTTGACTACAGGGGCTAGACAATTGGTAGTACAGGAAGCTGCTGTGAGCAGATGATGTTTCTGTGGTTCATATAGATAATCGTTTACACCCATAACTATATTCAAAGCTCCTTTCTTCACCGGTGCAGCCACAATTACTTTAGCCACTCCACGTTGAAAGTAAGGTTCAAGTGATTCAGGAGTACGGAATTTTCCGGAACACTCAAGCACCACATCCACCCCAAATTCATTCCAAGGAACTTCGCCCGGGGTATTATATTCACTAAAAGTTAAATACTTTTCTTCAATCCGAATCTTATCCCCTTCTGCTTCTACATCTGTAGCCCATTTTCCGTGAATAGAATCAAACTTCAACAGATGTGCTGCTGTTACTGTTCCACCCTTAACTTCATTAATATGAACGAATTCCAACTCAGAACATTCCCAAGCAGCTCTTAAAGCCAAGCGTCCTATTCTACCAAAGCCATTAATACCAACACGAATTGTCATGGTTGAAACACCTTTTTTTCTGAATCAGTTTTTACGTATTCATCATTATTAGTATTTTTTTTAAAAATTAAACCTTGATTCAACACCTTTTGGTAAAAAAATATCAATAATTAATCTTAGTTGGCACCTCATTATTTCAAAAAAAATTGAATTATCAAAGCTGAATTAATCACAATTTTAGATAAATAATGAAAAAAATCTACAATTTTCTCATTTTCTCATCCATGCTTAAACGCTTTACACCTCTAGGGAGATCCAAAAAATAAAATATCGAGCTTTATCAAATAAATTTCGTATAAAACCGAAATTGACCGGAGTTCTGCCTGAAAGGCGGAACCCAAAGCTGGATATTTAATTACTTGCAAGTGCCCTAGGTAATACCCATTTATACTTTCAATAAGCAATGCCTAAAATTTAAATATCACTATCTGCTAGTGATAAATATTGTTGAAGCAGGCTAATGTTTAAAATCAGTAATAATATAATTACAACCTATTATTAATTAACTTTTTGTTTGCGTTCGCTATAACGGTCTGTAAGATAATCAACTTTGTCACGTAATAGCAAGGTAAATTTATACAATTCCTCCATGACATCAATTACCCTATCCCGATAAGAGGATTCTTTCATGCTTCCATCTTCATTAAATTCTTGGTAAGCTTTAGCAACAGAAGATTGATTGGGAATTGTAAACATTCGCATCCAGCGCCCTAAAATCCTCATAGAATTAACGGCATTAAACGACTGCGAACCACCGCTTACCTGCATTACCGCCAAAGTTCTTCCTTGAGTCGGTCTAATTGCTCCTATACTTAAAGGAATCCAGTCTATTTGATTTTTCAAAATTCCAGTTATATTACCGTGCATTTCTGGGGATGACCAAACTTGGCCTTCCGACCATAAACTCAATTCTCTTAATTCCTTAACTTTAGGATGTGTTTCGTCAACACTTCCCCGAATAGGTAATTCACGCGGGTCAAAAAACTTGACTTCCGCACCGAATCCTTCAATAATCCGTGCTGCTTCTTCTGCTAACAAACGACTATAAGAACGCTCTCGCAATGAGCCGTACAAAAACAATATTCTCGGTTTGTGGTCAAAGTTTTCCATATGTATCTAAATTATCACCCTGAGATTATAGCGGAACAATTACTTAAGATCGCGGAAACCGTAAGAAAGATGTCGATAAATAATCACCGCTAACTGCGCTCCCATAATTGGTGCCACCCAGTATAGCCAGTGATGTTGCCAAATCCCTGCAACCAAAGCAGGTCCAAAAGACCTTGCTGGATTCATGCTTGCACCAGTAATCGGTCCCATGAAAGCGGCTTCTATAGCTACTGTTAAACCAATTGCTAATCCTGCAAAACCCACCGGTGCACGTCTGTCAAGCCCGGAACCAAAAATCACAAACATTAAAATGAAAGTCAGCACCAATTCTAAAATCAAAGATTGTAACCAATTATTATTTAAGGGTAAAGTTGCCCCTAAATTGGCTACGTCCCCCAAACTAATAAAAAGCAAGGTTGAAGCCAATACCGCCCCAACTATCTGTGCCAAAATATATGGAATCACCAAACCTTTAGAGAAAAAACCACTGGTCCAGAATGCTAGGGTTACTGCCGGGTTTAAGTGAGCGCCACTTATATGCCCCAAACTATAAATCATTGCCGCTACAACAGCACCAAACACAAAACTGATACCTAAATGCGTTACAACACCATCGGTAATATTATTTACCATAACTGCACCGGTACCAGCAAATACCAAGACAAAGGTTCCAATACCTTCTGCAAGAGTTTCTCTTCTACAAAGCCTACCGAATAAATATAGGCGCGAATATTCCTTGACATCGGATTCCATATTTTTAGGGAGACCTTAGCACCTGAATTTTTAACACTCTTCTGGTACTAAGGTTATATCAAAAAAAATTGATGTGTCAAGATTTAAAGCATCATATGACTCTTTAAATCTTGACATATTAGCGAATCATTAGTAAAGACTATGGGGAATTCTTACAAGATGCAGCAGGCATTATGGTATTAAATTGACTGTATTCTGTTAAATGATGCTGCAATGCCTCAAATTGGGGCTGATTTAAACTGTAGTAAATCCAACGCCCTTCTTGACGAGCGCAAACCAAATTAGCTTCTTTGAGAGTTTTCAGGTGAAAAGACAGTTTAGATTGACTGACATCTAAAGTATCGCACAAATCGCAAACACAGATTTCGCGATTTTTTAGTAGCTGCAATACTTTAATCCGTAAGGGTTCTGATAAAGCATGAAAGCCTGAAGTAATAATAGTTGGAACCATGATAGAGGTGGCTTTTGCCGATTTATAACAAAAATGAGAATTACCTATATTCATTTTGAACTAGAAATTACAGGTTTGACGTGATAGCGAATACCTGCTTGCTTAAATCTATTTAAAGCTTCGTGAAGGCGTTGGGTATCTGCAATTAAACTTATACGAACATAATTTTCACCTCCAGCACCAAAAGCGTTACCTGGAGTAACTACTACACCTGTTTGCTGTAATAACTGTAAAGCAAAATCAGTAGAATTGAGACCTATAGGAGAAGGAATCCACAAATACATTGTTGCCTTGGTTTTAGCAAGATCCCAACCCAAATTCGTCAAACCTTC
Organism: Cyanobacteria bacterium J06633_8; assembly: GCA_039820645.1. Taxonomy (GTDB): domain Bacteria; phylum Cyanobacteriota; class Cyanobacteriia; order Cyanobacteriales; family Nostocaceae; genus Rivularia. The sequence goes on from JBCBPQ010000027.1 coordinate 32,607, forward strand.
AATCAAGAAATCGCGGCGTTGAGAGTAACGTTGTTGAACTTGCTGTAAATAACTATCGGGTAATTGCAAAGCTGTTTGTGCTGCCGCTTGTAATGCAGAAAATATACCATAGTCCAAGTTAGTTTTGAGCGTTCTTAAACCTTGAATTATGTGACGATTTCCTACCACAAAGCCGACACGCCAACCAGCCATATTGTAAGTTTTGGACATGGTATGAAATTCCACGCCAATCTTTTTAGCACCAGGAATTTCTAATAAACTTGTAGGTTGATAGCCATCAAATGCTAGTTCTGCGTAACACAAATCATGTACCAGTAAAATTTCATATTTTTGAGCAAAAGCAACTATTTCTTCAAAAAATTCGCGGGGTGCAGTGGCAGCAGTAGGATTATTAGGATAGTTAAAATAAAGTATCTTAGCTCTTTTGGCTACATCATCGGGTATTGAAGTTAAATCAATCAACCAATCATTTTCTGGTTTCAAAATTAAACTGTGGATCTCACCACCAGCAATTAACGGACCACGAAAATGAACCGGATAAGATGGGGAAGGTACTAAAACTAAATCTCCTGGGTTCACATAAGCTAATGCTAAATGTCCCAATCCTTCCTTAGAACCTAATAACGGCAAAGCTTCACTATCAGGGTCTAAATTAACTCCATAACGGCGATGATACCAAGTAGTAATGGCATTGCGGAAATTAGCCGTTCCTTCAAAAGGTGGATAACCATGATTATCGGGATTCTTTAAAGCCTCTATCGCTGCATCAATCACAGCCTGCGGAGTTGCACCATCAGGGTTCCCCATACCCAAATCAATCAAATCCAAACCTTGCTCCCGCGCTTTTGTCTTCAATTCATCCAACCGAGCAAATGGATAAGCAGGTAGTTTTTGTATTCTTCGGGCTGGGATTATCCAGTCTAAACTCATTTTCAGATTCAACTATTGATATTATGTCCGTTTGAGCGCTTATCATAAAAGCCTATCTCCGCCTTATGTCCTTGAGTGCGCCGTAATAACGCACATCTCTCTCACTATTTTGGGAGAGAGGGAAGAGGTGAAAACTTTCTATTTAAGCGGACTTGATATGAATTGTTAGATTACCAATAAATCGTGCCCCTAAGCAATAGAACTTTGACATCCTCGCCCCCCTATAAGTGCGGCGATTCCCATCTATTCAAACAATTGGAGTTGAATAAATAATGGACGGGTTGACGCTTCACAGGATGCTGCTTCTTTCACAGAAGTCTGACACTTTCCTCCACGTCCGTTTTTAGTCTCAGAATGTCCTCCCGCGACTTTTATATTTACTGCGGCATTGATATCGCGATCGTGAAATGTATTGCAGAACAAACATTGCCATTCACGTACTGATAAATCTTTTTTGCCACCAATTTGACCACAACAAGAACAACGTTGTGATGTTGGTTCCCAACGATTAATAACTCGACACTCTCGACCAAACTTTTCTGCTTTTGCTTCCAAATATGTTCGGAATTGTCTCCATCCCAAATCACTGATTGCTCTTGAGAGTTTGCGATTTTTAACTAATCCTGCCACGTTCAAATCTTCTAGAACAATCGTTTGGTTTTCACGTATCAATCTAGTAGATAACTTGTGTAGAAAATCAGTTCTAGCATCTTTTAATTTAGCATAAAACTTAGCTTTTCTTTTTCTTGCTAAAACGTATCTATTTGAACCATTAGTTTTTTTGGATAGCTTTTTACTTAATTTACGTAGCCGTTTAATACGCGCCTTTAAAGGTTTTGGTGCATCAATCTTTTCTCCAGAATCTAATGTTGCAAACGTTGCTATTCCCAAATCAATTCCAACAGTATTTGCTGTTAAAGGTAATATATCCGGTTGTACCTCAACCACAAAACTTACAAAATATCGATCGGCTGCATCTTTAATTACTGTTACCGATGATGCTTTCGAAGGTAGTTTCCTTGACCATACTATTTTCAGCTTTCCAATTTTTGCTAGTGATACAAAGTGTGAATATATTTTAAAACCACCTTTACGAAATCTAGCTGATTGCCTAGCTTTACGTTTTTTAAATTTTGGGGGCTTAACAGGTTTACCTTTACGATTACCTTTACATGAAGAGAAAAAATTTGAGTAGGCTTTTTCCAAATCATTTAATGATTGTTGCAAAGGAATATTTGATACATCTTTAAGCCACTGTCGTTCCTCCTTCTTTTTGGCCGCAGTGATAAATATTTTTTGAAGCTCTGGATTACCTAATTTCGCGATTCCTTTTTTATAACTATCCACACAAAAAGCTAAGGCATCATTCCAAACCACTCTCACACAACCAAATAGCTGAGAAAGTGCTACTTTTTGACTGTTTGTTGGGTAGACTCGATATCGATACCTTGCTTTCATCAACAATCTATATATCTTGTGGTACTAAAATATCATAATTTCAACTAGAAAAGCCGCCCTAAAAGGGCGGGGCTTGAATCCCATTCATTTCGGTCACGTGACATCCTCCCACACTAAATCAAAGATTATTCAGTAAGGCAAATTGTTTAGATTTTCTTTGCGCTTTTCGAGCTAGAAGATTTTTTGGTTTGATTGCTTCGGGAATTTAAACTATCTGAAATTCCACTTGCTTCTACTGGTGCTGTCGTAGAAACCATTGCTGCCATTAATTGTTCTAGACCGACTTTAAAGGGTAATCTATAAATATCTGAGTTCGGTTGTAAAGCAAACTCTGCCGCTTTTTGCAACTGCTTGAGAGTTATATTTCCCAAACCTAAATCATCGAGTTTTTGAGGTAATCCAATTTCGGAGTAAAATTTAAGCAATTGTTGTCTAGCAGCCGCAGCTAACTGGTTTCCCTGTAGCATTTCTTCTAAACGCAACTGCACTAATATACCGTAAGCAACTTTTTCTCCGTGAATGCTACCGCGCCCGCAAACATGAGTTAAACCATTGTGTACTGCATGAGCGGCAACAGTGCGACATTGCGCCCCACCAATTCCACCAATAACACCAGCAAGTAACACCGTAGCATCAACAACTTCCCGCCAAGCCTCACTTCCAGGAGATTGCAGAGCCGCAACCGACTTTTGCAATAAAATATCGCGCAATACTCGCGCTTGTTGAACTGCTGCAATTATTAAAGTTTGTTCTGAGTGTCCGCTGCTTACTGATGCCTCATACCATTTGGCGATCGCGTCACCAATTCCTGCGACTAAAGTACTTTGCGGTGCGGTTTGAATTAAGTCGTAGTCTAATATCAGTAAGTCAGGGCAGTTGTCCAAAACTACATCATACAAGAAAGCTCCTTCATCCGAATAAACGTTAGAAAGAGCAGTCCAAGCCGCACAAGTAGCCGCCGAAGTGGGAATTGTAACTACTGGTATTCCAAGCTGGTAAGCTAATAATTTCGCCGTATCTAAAGCTTTTCCACCACCAATACCAATAATCACATCAGATCCATGAGTTTGCGCTCGATCTCGTAAAATCTCCAAACTGCTTTCACTGCAATCGGGACTGTAAGAACCTTGGATAAAATCTAACTCTTGAGATTCGAGCAACTTGATGTAATCTTGAGCAATCTCAGAAGTGCGATTGCCGCCAACAATCAAGGGACGATTCCCCAAGCGAGAGATAGATAAAACGGCTTGTTCGCTGATTCGGGAACCACGAATTACTTTTGCTGGAGCTACTGCAAGAGTCAACACAGAATTAGATGTTTGAGGTATCAAAGTTTTTTTTAGATTGATTCAACATACATATATCTTAATAAACTAACATTTATCGATACTTCAACTCAAATTTTTGCTGACAACGGATAATAAATATATTTTTAGATATATAAGCAGAAGCAATGTACGCAATTGTCTTCTCAACAGCATTTTACATGGTTAAAAATCTAACTATTAGCAATATTATCAGCGAATAAACACTTAGAAACTAAATTAATCGGCGTTAATCCGTTAACATAGAGATAGTGAAATCACAAGTATTCGCAGCTACAGGTTATACTTAGGTGTAAATATTTTTAAACATTTAGAGTAATTTTGCTGAATTTGAACGATATAAATAACAAAGACCAATGAAGCTTTTTGATTATTGGGGAAATTAAATGAACCTATTCTTCAGCTTTTTTCAGTTTTCAGAGGGTTAGATAATCCGCGATCGCACTTAGCGATAATGCTGCGCCAAAATGCATCAATTCAGTAACGACAAAATTTCGACCAAAAGTTTTTTCTACATAAGAAGACATGATTAACGATAACTTACGAGAGCAAGTTAATAGAAACGAACCTCCAGCGATGCCAGAGTTAAGAAAAGGCAGTAAAGGAGAAGTGGTAAAGAAAGCACAGCGAATTCTCAAAACAACTTCTGATTACATCGGATATGTAGACGGTGATTTCGGTTGGATTATGGAAGCAGCAGTGCAAAGCTTTCAACGTCGCAGTAAAGTAAGAATAACTGGAATTATTGACAATGATACTTGGAATGCTCTAAACCAAATTCGTGGTTAAAATAATTCGCGTTTAGAACAAAGCTAAAGCCTTACTTGTTATGCATTCAAGAACATCGTTGCCGATAAGAAACGGCACCAAGGAATAAGCAATAGCTTTGTATTTTTTTAGATTAACTCCTAACTCCTAACTCCTAACTTTTATAGGTTGATAACGTCGCTAAGTTATCTTCGTAAATATCAATTTCCATTCCGTTATCATCGCGACTTGAAAGAGAACGCTTAATTTCTCCTAAGTACAGGGGTACAGAAATTCCTGGTTCTGGATGTAATATAGTGCGAGCGCGGATAGTTAGCTGATTATCTTGGGGTGTGCCCAATCTACCGTAGGAAAATAAATCACTGGCAGCTTGCTTCAAGGTTGCATCCAATTCAGAAGAAGTAATTTGAGGTGGAGTAGCAATCACAGCTTTTGAAGAGCCATTGTCAAAAACTAATTTATAGCGAACTGCTCCCGGAATCACGGTTCTGGTTAAAGGGGTGAGTGAGAGAGGAAATAAACCACCCGTTACCACCAACATAAATCCTGTGGCTCCTGCTAAACGAAACCGGATACCCCATTTAAAGATGAAGCCCACTACTGTAATCAAAGCAAATATCAATGTGGCAATACCCGACCACTGAGTGTAGCGTGCAAAATCATCTGTTGAGAACATAACGCTTGAGTGCCTAATAGTTCATTTTTTGATCGATAGATTTATTTTACCGGGCAATCTGCCCTCTGATTAATTTAACTTCCCAAGTAATTCCAGCCCGATCGCAATTTTAGGATGAAGGTCGCGGAGGAACAATAATGTGGTTACAACAATTAGACTCACAATATATCTTTAAAATGCAAAATATCTGCTTAGTTTAACTAATACAGGTAAATTCCTTATTTTAAATGTTATTTAACACGCAAAACTATTTATTAATAACTGGGGCAAGATATGGATAATTTTTTGCCGTCACCCGAAGTTGATACTGATACAATCTTATCTTTTTTACAAGTTTCTACAGAGTTACCTTTTCTGATTCTGATATCTTTAGCAAGCTTACAGCTTTTAAACTGTGACTTTTGCCCGAACTCTATAAAATTTTTCGCTTGACAAGGAAAAGTAAAAGTACCGACTCGATTATTACTGATATTGACTCTAGTGTCTCTAGATAAGATACAAGAAGCTAAAGAACCATTCTTAAAATGCCTAATAGTACCTCGCTCGCAGGAAACTGCTGAAAGTGCGGGTTGTGAAAAAAACAAATTTATAGTAAATACTCCAAAAAAAGAAGCAACAGTAAATAATTTGCAGCTTAAAAATTTCATTTTTTAAAATTGTTTTTCAAAAACTTACTTCATAAAATTATTTTTATGAACAAATACTTCAAAAACAGATAAGAAAAAACACCCCGAATTGGGGTGCTACATCTTCCCAACAATCAGCAACAGTGACAAATGTGGGACAAACCACATCCACAGTCACAGGCGTATATTGTTATATTATTAACTTTTCAAGCCATCAACATCAGAATTTGCACTTAGAAGCATAGGTTTAAATTGATCGAACTATTTGTTCTCTTGGCGTAATTGTGTTTGACTTATCAGATAATTATCTTGAATAAAATAGCCAATTGAAAAAATTTGATGTTTTTTGTTTTGTGTTTGGTAATTGTATGCGATTCCACAAATGGAAGCCAATGTAAACCAAAACAGTGAAGTACTCTACCCTAAAAACATATGTCTTAATCCAATAATTGCTACCGGAAAGGAATTTATAACTAAAATCAAAGATAATTGACGCAGTTGCGCTGTAGTTTGAATTAAAGCGCTAAAAGCAGCAAAAACACAACAAGAAAAGTCTGTTTTATCAAACAATATTATCGTAAATTATTTTTATTATGAAAAAGAGTTCAAAATCGGTATCTGGCTTGCTAAGTTTGTGCGTTGGAGATGTTTTAGGTGTACCTGTAGAATTCACTAGTAGAAGTGAAAGAATTAATTCTCCCGTAATATCAATGTTGGGTTATGGAACCTGGGATGTACCTGCAGGTACTTGGTCTGATGATAGTTCTTTAACCTTTTGTTTGGCGGAATGCCTTTGTGAGAGATTTTCGCTTTATGATATTGCTAACTCTTTTTACCGGTGGTATCACGAAGGTTATTGGACTGCTAGCGGAGAAGTTTTTGATATTGGCAATACGACCTTTTTAGCGATTGCTGATTTTCAGCAAGGTGTTCCACCTTTACAAGCTGGAGGTAAAAGCGAAAACAGCAATGGTAATGGTTCTTTGATGAGAATTTTACCTATGGCTTACTGTTACAAAAAATTAGCTTTTTCAGAATTAATTTTTCGTACACACCAAGTTTCTTGCATTACTCACGCTCACCTGAGATCCCAGATGGCTTGTGGCATTTATGTAACTATTGCAATGTATTTATTGGAAGGGGATAAACCGCAGCAGGCTTATGAAAAAGCATTGAGAAAAATACAAACAGTTTATTCGTCGTTTGAATACACCAGTGAAATTTCCCATTTTAATAGAATTTTTAGCGGCAATATTGCTAATTTATCTCTAGACGAAATTCAATCAGGTGGTTACGTAATACATACCCTTGAAGCATCTTTGTGGTGTTTTTTAAATAGTTCTTCTTATTCAGAAGCAGTATTAAAAGCAGTAAATTTGGGTGGAGACACGGACACAACAGGCGCTGTAACAGGAGGTTTGGCGGGAATTTATTATGGTGTTGACAAGATTCGGGAAGAATGGATTGAGCAAATTCCTCGGAAACAAGACATTATGAAATTAGCCGAGCGTTTTGATGCAGTGGTTTTTAGTTAGTTTATCTGACTTCGGTTTAAGAAGATAATTCAGTAATTTAGGTTAATTAGAGGTATAGGAATCCTATATGATTCGTGACAAAGATAGGTGTCACAAACCCGGTTTTTCCGAAAAACCGGGTTTCTCAAATCTCACAAATTATTTAGGAATACTATAGGCGTTTGAAATAGAAAGTTATCCAAATTCATTAAAAAAAGCAAAAAATTGTTTTAATTTGCAATTTTATGTAATGAAAATGAAAAAATTTTTAAAAATGGTGAAAATATGAGATGATAAAAAAGAATAACAAGTTTTATATAATGGGAATATTAGCAAAATTTTTTAAAAATGCATGCCTCTCCATTATTTAAAATAATTTATATGAAAAATAATACCACGAAAGTGCAATTTATAAAAAAATCGCCGTATCTATATAAAATAAGCAATTAAATATACTCTTTGGAGTAAAAATTAAGTAATTATCTCATTATAATAGCGATTATATTAGATATGTTCGTAATAAATATAACGTCTAAGTCATACTTCTAAAGTCTAAAAAAGAATAAAGAATGAGGAAGAACTAAGAATAACTCTTAGATGGTGTGTTGCTAGATGAGCGCAACACACCCTACTAATAACGGTTAACTGTTAACTGACTTGCTGTGCAATCCACTGCAAATAAGGTTGATGACCTTTAAGAATGGGGATGGCAATAATTTCGGGTACTTCGTAGGAGTGAAGTTCGAGTATTTTTGCTTCTAAAGTCGGAAATCGAGTTAAATCGGTTTTAATAAAGAGTTGACATTCTTGATCCTTACAGACTTCTCCTTGCCAAGTGTAAATTGAGTTGATGGGGCTGAAACTAACACATGCAGCCAGATTATTCTCCACTAACACCTTAGCAATTTGTTCTGCTTCTTCTTGAGAACCAGTTGTCACTAATACGATACCGTAATCGGTAAAGTTATCCATAAAATTAGAAAAAAGTAGATGGACACCAGTTATAATTATTTCCAGTTATAATTATTTGTCGTCGATAGCGATAAATGCGGAATTAGTTATTAATTACTAGCTACTAATTACTAACTACTAACTACTAACTACTAGCTACTAGCTACTAATTACTAACTACTAGCTACTAGCTACTAACTACTAACTACTAACTACTAACTACTAACTACTAACTAGTGAAAGTTAATTAAACGGAAGATAATGAATATACTTGTCCATCAATCAACAATCGAGTGATTCCTTTGGCTTGTAATTGATAACGAGCTTTGTGTAGCACTTTGCTATCGGGTAATTTTATAACGCGATCGCGTTTTGAGGAAAAGCGTTTTGCGACTCGATGATTATCGAAAACGGGTAAAGTTGTTTCTTGGGTTTCTAGGTTGGGTATTTCCCCTAAGTCGCCAAATTCCCTGAGCGGACGAGTAATGAGTTCAGCAGCTCTATCGATGACTATATAGCAGGTTCTAGGCAAAGGAGCAGCGGATAAAGGTAAAACTTGAACTAAGGATTCGTTACTTCTTCTTCTAGGAACAAAACGTGTGGGCGGCTCGAAGTCGTCTTCGTCCTCTTCATTATCATCGTCTTCGAGTAAATCGTCTAAATCTTCCAAATCATCGGAATCATCGATTTCCTCGCCAAACATTTCTGCGATGACTCTGGCTTCAGTACGGTCATTATCTAATATGGGACTGGGGATACTTCTGAGTTGAGGAGGATCGGGAATAATTTTAACTTCCTTGCGTTTTTCTTCAAGCAATTCCAATTGTTCGGCAACTGGAAAAGGCTTTTGAGAAGGTATTGAAGTTGGTGCAGAAGAACGCCGCTTTACTCTTCTAGGTGCTTCAGTTGGCTTAGTAACCCTTCTGAGTATGGGTTGCTTTGTGACAACAACTTCTTTTTCTTCCTCCTCTTCCTCCTCTTCCTCCTCTTCCTCCTCATATTTTTCCTCTAGGAATATTTCTAGAGGTTCGGGTTCGGTTTCGGGTTCGGGTTCGGATGTTTGATTATCCTCGTCTTCGCTTTCGGTGCTAGTTTCTTGAAAAGAAGGAATATTCTCGTAGCTAACTTGTGCCCTACCTTCAGGGGTTCTAGCAGCACGCTTGAGAGAAACCAAATATTCATACTCATCTTCTGGCAAAGTACTTTTGAGCAAACGGCTGATAGTAGAATTACTCACACCGTAACGCTCTGCCAAAGTAGAAGTAGTTTCGGCACTTTCTCGATACAACTTGAGAATTTCTTTTTTGTCAGATTCTGTTAGTTTTCTCACGATAAATGTAGACCCCCAACTTTGTTATTTTTAAGTTCGTTTGCGTCCGCGTTCTCTTCGCGAACGTTTTGATGAAGCTTCATATTCTAGGGCTGCGCCCATACCGAATAAAACTCCACTCAATACCCAACCTACTTCTAAGATGCCTCCACTTTGATAATTGGCGACTCTATTTTCAGCCCATTTAGCCCATATATCTGCAATGTAGAGCGAAAACGTCGCAACTGCAATCATTTGCCAAGGCAAGGAAGCCCGTCCGCCCCAGAAAGCTAGTAGCAGACTCGTAGCAATAATTAATAGTAATACGTCGCTAACTACGTAAAGCCAATTTAAAAATGTGCTGGTTTGTTGCTTCCATACAGGAACTGTTTCTGCTGTGGCTGCGGCGGCTGTGGGATCTTGCTGGCTAATTAGCCATGCCAAAGCACTACCGAAGGCAGCGATGGCTAAGACAATTATCCACTGCCAACCCTCCAAATTGATTCGTCTAGAAGCTACCGCTAAAATCATGCCGATGCCAACCAACAAATAAGTCACCACAAAAAATATATCCGCAACAGAAGGAGATGGGTCTTTTTTTAAGATGATCTCTATATAGCCAAAAATTATCCCTCCTAAACAGTAAGACAGCATACCTATACCGAATAGCAGCCAAACGTTTCTTCCGCTGACAATTTGGCGACTGCGCCAATTTCTTAAACACAAAATTCCCGCACCCAAATAAGCTAAACCTTCAAAAATATTTGTTCCAGTAATGTACCAACTAGCACGTTCTAATTTACCATCTGCACTTGGAACCTCCGCACTAAAAAGTAAAAAATACAGTAGTGCCAAAACACCCCAAGCAATACTAGCAAGGATGATGTTTTGAGTTGTCAACCATGATTTTGAATCGGGGGACTTCGTGTAAATGTTACTCATTGGTAATTTACCGTATTTATGCATAATTGTTCATTTTTGGCTTATAGATTGTGTACGTAAGATAAACTCTGATTCCATCTTTTGGTATTCAACCTTACAAACCTACACAATCTTAACTGCATAAAAACCCTTATGTGCTAATCCCACAGTTTACTCACTGAAGAATTTTTGAGCCAATTCATAAATATGGTTCTTTCCGGCACGGACATATCTTGCAAAGCATCCATTACTTGATGGGCAAAATCGGAACTACCAAAATAAGCTTTACCCAACCGGTGCAAATCCTCCAAAAATACAATTACATAATCTTCTTGCCAGAAGGGGATTTCAATCGGCTCTAAAGGATTTATGCTCAATAAATAGTCAATGGCATTAGGTGAAGAAGCAGCGGGGAACTGCCACTGGCTCAATATCTTGGAAATTTCTTTTTTAAATGAACTCGCTTGCTTTGCACCAAGAAATTCTTCAATATCCATGTAAACTGCTTGCAGTAATAAAATACTCGCAACTGTTAAAATCTTATTATTACTTTGAGTGCTTGCTTCGCTGTCAAATTGATCTAAACGAATTTTTCCCCAAACACTAAAACGTTGCTCTTCTTCCAACAATACGCAGGCTTTGCCCCTGTTATCCGTCAATTCTCGCCACAAAGCCCTAGCTTTTTCTTCCTCATTAGCTTTAAACAAGCTAATCAACCGAAAAGTTTGTCCTTGATAATGAAGAACGGGAATCTGTTGGTCGCGCTTAGGGTGTACGATACTTGATATTTCAACGTCTTGCCTTTTCAAAATAAACATGAAATTTTTAGATAACTCCTCACCGAGGCAACTTTTTATATATGGGAGATATAATAACCGTCTAAGTATAGTTAACGCTTTGACTTACGACAACACAATATACCTTCTGAATACCCCCACTGTCCGGATTTTCATCTAACTTTATAGTCAATCAAATTACATTTTATCCTGAGATATCTACAACATCACAATATTCCATTGCCTTTTATTCAGAAAACTGATATAATACTTAAGCTAACTTTTAAATAAGTTAAATATCTCTTTGGGTGCGTAGCTCAGCTGGATAGAGCAACTGCCTTCTAAGCAGTCGGTCGCAGGTTCGAGTCCTGCCGCACCCGTTTTCAGTAAATAGTTATCAGCGAACAGTGAGCAAATAGTTTTTGTTTGTAGTAAGCAGTTTACTTCTGTGCTGAAAATCTTTAGATATTATCATTACACCTCATTGGAATAGGACTGGATCGAGGTTTAACACAATCTAAAATTAGAAGCAAATTTTAACATTCAATGTGGGTATGTTAAATCATGAACATAATATTAAGTAGCTATTGTGCCTGCTAATTTTATCCAGTCTCGAATATTTATTCAAAATTGGCATACTCCGCGAGAGGAAACCTATGAAAATCTGGGATTAAATCGAGAAGATGAAATTGGAAGACTTGCCACTTCATTTAATATAATGGCAACCCAGTTAAAGACAAATTTTAGTAACTTAGAAAATTCCAATATTGAACTAGAAAATCGGATTATCGATTAGCTACCAAATTATTGTCGAAATCCATAAAGGAAAAATGTTCTGCGATTCTGAATTAGGTAAAGGTACTAAGTTTGTAGTTGAGATTCCTATTCGTCAGTGATTGTTTAAGCTGCTAGGCATTTAACTTATATATTTATTTGGCATTAATTAATGGGCACAAATCTTGTGCCTTCTTCCCTCTTCCAACTTCTAAGCTGTTGTGGATTAAAAATGCACAATAACTTAGTGATGTAGGCTGAATTATTTTCCTAATTAGAATTTAAGAACTGACTAATTTTTCATAAAAACTGGGAACAATAAACTCAAAGCATCATACCGAGCAAACCATTAGAGAGATGAAATCGGGAATCTTTGCAGTAGTCAATATTGGTGAATTAAAACTTTATGTTGGTGAAATGCATCATATCCAGACAAGATGGAAATTGCTGATGATGCTATTTATTAACGGAAAATTTCCTCATTCCCAACTCCAAGCTGCTTGGAATCAAAATGGAGAGAAGCGTAAGTTTACATTTCACACGGCTAATGAAATTGCTGAAAACCAGAAAATCCTGGGAAAAAAGCAATTTTTTGTAGATGTTGAAATCACTACCGAAGCAAAACCCTAAAGAAGAATATTTGTGCTATGAATTCAATCAATTTACCTACCAACAGTCATCTATTAAAAAATCGCTTATCCATCATCGAGGGGGATTTAATTACTCAATCTGTGGATGCGATTGTTAATCCTACTAATAACGTTCTTCTTGCTGCGGGATTGTGTAGTAATATTCACCGTGCAGCAGGGAAAAATCTAAGAAGGGCTGTTAGTGGTGTTAAATGGTTGGATGTGAGTCAAGCTATTATTACTCCTGGATTTCGTCTTCTGTCATCTCATGTAATTCATACCTGTGCCCCTGTTTGGCAAAAAGAATGTAGCCAAGAATCGGGGGAGGAATTACGGGTTTGTTATCGTAACTGCTTGGAAATAGCAGCAGAAAATCAAATTCAGACTTTAGCATTTCCCTGTATTGGAACTAGATTGCGGGGGTTTCCTAAAGATTGGGCTGCGAGAATTGCTCTCAAGGAAATTATTTCGTATTTGGCAGAGCATCCCTTACCCATGCAAGTAAAAATAGTTTGTTATCAATCGGAAGATTATGCAGAATATCAAGCTCAATTGAAACATCCTCAAATAGTTCAATTGATGCAAAATTCATTTTCATCTGCTTGTGATGAAATTAGTTATTTACCACTGAATAAAACAGCAAACCCCAAATTTCAAAAGATTGCTCAAGAATTATTGACTCAGATAACCGATGTTCCAAAACTAGCTGTCATTGGTAGTACATCATTTTGGGGAGACACTAGCGAAGCTATTTGCAAAGCTGCGGGACGATATTTAGCAAAAATTGATAATTTGGTAATGTTAACTGGGGGAGTTTCGGGGATACCAGAAGCAGCTTCACGGAGCTTTTTAACTAATAGAGTATTTCACATTCAGCCTCTGGGCTCTCTACCTTGGGATTATGGGCACAATCTTTATGGAGGCATTGATTACAGAGAACGTCGAGAAATTTTAGCACGAATGGCTAACGTATATTTACTTATAGAAGGAGGTCCGGGTTCCGAACACGAAGCGCGACGTGCTTTGCAGATGGGGGCAGTTGTAATTCCTGTAGGAAGAACTGGTGGTTTTGCTGAACAACTTTATGCAGAAATAGAGTGTCCCGATTGTATACCAGTAGAGCTATGGGAAAAGTTGGGACGACGAGAAAAAAATCCACAAGAAGTCGGAATTGCGATCGCGCAAATTGTTTTGAAAGTTTTTGATTTTTTGAATGCAAAACAAAGCTTACCAAAATCGGCGATATTAAATAGGGGAATACCAGCAACTGTTTTAATTGTTGATGATTCAATAACTGTTAGAGAATTATTATCGATGTCTTTTAGCAAAGCTGGTTATTATATCGAAACAGCCAGAGATGGGAAAGAAGCATTAGATAAATTACAACAAGGAATTGAATGTGATGTAATTTGGTGCGATATAGAAATGCCAAGAATGAATGGTTTGGAACTGCGCCAACGATTGAAACAAGATTCTCGGTTGAAAAATATTCCTTTTGTCATCATAACTTCTAGGGGTGCTTCCAAAAGAAGAAATGAATTTATAGAGAGTTTAGATATTCAAGGATATTTTACTAAACCTTATAATGAAGAAAAGATTCTAGAAAGTACGGAAAAGTTATTAAATCGGTAAAATTCAAAATTATCAACCTAAAACGTATTTAAACTTCCGAGGCATGGTACAAGTATATTTGGGGCGTAATTTATTTTACTCAAGATGAATATTCAACAACCAAAAATTCTCATTGTTGATGACCATCGCTTGCTGTTAAATGGAACCATTAGTTTGGTAAGCGAGCGCTTTAAAGATGCCCAAATATTCTCAGCTCGAACCGCGCAAGAAGCTCTTGCTGAAGTTGCTCTACATTCCCCTGACTTAGCGATCGCCGATTTATCTATTCCCCAGGAACCCGGAAAAACAGCCGAAATAGAGCATGGATTGGGGTTACTCAAGCAATTAATGCAAGATTATCCGCAGCTTAATTTGATGGTGCAAAGTAGCAACATCAAAGCATTGGTTCGTCTGATACCTGAAATTGATTCCCATCAAGGAGGATTTACAATCGCTGACAAAAGCGAAACTATAGAAACATTTTTAACTCGGATGGAATGGGCAATGCAGGGGCTTACTCATACAAAGGACTTACAAAGCGATTTGGAAGTAAAACCCGAATGGTTGGAAGTGTTGCGACTTGCTTTTGAAGAAGGTTTGCAAGACAAAGCTATTGCTCAATCAATGTATAAGTCAGAACGGATGATTCGTCACTACTGGTCGAAAATTCAGGATGCATTAGGAATTTATCCCGAACCAGGAAAAAACGTTCGAGCTTTAACACAAATCCGTGCGCGGGAAAAAGGTTTACTAGACTGATTAGTTGTTGAGGATATTGTGTCTATCATTTTAGATCCCCAAAGTAAACTAAAGCGTCAAATGGTTCTAGCTGTTTTGATTTTGACGGTTGTAGGTACAACTATTGCCACTATCATCCACAGGTTGGAACTCAATACCAACCCGCTTCATCTAATTAACCCTCCCCTGTTCGCAATTACATCTTTAATATTACTGATACGTCTTTATACAAAGCCCCAGAGCTTACAACAAGTAATAAATCTGAGTTTATTTCAGAGTGTAATGTTTGTTGTGATGCCTGGTTGGTTTCACTCTCTGA
>JBCBPQ010000028.1:0-47891 GCA_039820645.1 Cyanobacteria bacterium J06633_8
CCTAACTATTTTCCAATGCCCTGCGGCGCTATTCCCGATGCCCTATTAATTTAGGCACTTACAGATAATAAACTGTCCCACCGTCGGTGTCGCCTTTCAGGCGACACCCCAGTATATCTAGGTTTTGACCGGAATATTTGTAAAACGGTGGGACATTTTATTATCTGTAAGTGCCTAAATTAATAGGGCATCGGGAATAGCGCCGCAGGGCATTGGAAAATAGTTAGGAGTTAAGAGGGAGAAATTATAATTTTCATTTTTATCCCCTCTTCCCCTTTTCATTCTCTGCTCGCCGAGAATCTAAAATCCAAATACGTCCTACCCTAGTAGTCCATCAAGATTACTTTACGGGGTTAATTGTAAAAAAAATTAATTTTCTCCCCCTGCTTCCCCTGCTTCCCCGAGATGAAGCCTTAAAAAATGGGCAGGCTTTAAAACCAATTAACTCGTGGTGAAGAGCGGCATCTCTCTACAATAAGCCTGCCCATTTTTTTACGGAAATTGTAACCCTGCTCCCCCTGCTTATCTCCACCCAGCAATTTTGGCTTGGGTGATAGGGTAACACCTAGCGGTGAACGGACAGGCTTGGCTAACGTTAACGTAAATCTAAAATAGAATGACGCAATTACAACATCCACAAAATACTTCACCTACAACTGAAGTGACAGTTCATGCTCATCCTGAAGCATGGAAATGGTACCACTAT
Organism: Cyanobacteria bacterium J06633_8; assembly: GCA_039820645.1. Taxonomy (GTDB): domain Bacteria; phylum Cyanobacteriota; class Cyanobacteriia; order Cyanobacteriales; family Nostocaceae; genus Rivularia. The sequence continues at coordinate 707 of JBCBPQ010000028.1, forward strand.
TTTACATTTAATGTAGACCACAAGGTAATTGGTATTCAATACCTAGTAACATCGTTTATCTTTTATCTTGTCGGTGGATTGATGGCTGTTGCCATGCGCGCTGAATTGGCTACAGCAGACCCAGATGTACTCGATCCCAACCTATATAACGCTTTTCTGACTAATCACGGAACAATCATGATTTTAGATCGGATTTGTAGGTAACATCAATCAATTTTGAAAAATAAGCTCACTGGGTGGGAGTCATTTTAAATTTTTTGCAAGGTATTTTTTGCAAGGTAAATTATCTATCTTTACACACCAGAATGCACCTTGCCCATCACCTTGGTTTATTGCCAATATTAAACCGTCAAAAATCTAATGTTAGGTTTATAAACCCGGTTTCTCTATGCTTGTTGATAATGGTGCAAGATATGAATTTAAATACAAAGTTATTAGTCGTGAATAAATTAGTTATCGGATATTGTCGGGTTAGCAGCAAACAACAGTTTACAGATGGTCATGCTCTGGAAAGATATATTGATGCTTTGATTAAATATGGGATTCCTCAAAGTTTAATTTATTTTGATGTTGAAACAGGAATAAGCGATACTCGTGAAGGTTTTAATGCTGTTCTCGATTTAGTCAAAGCAAATCGTGTTAGTGAGATTGTTATCCCTAATTTCGACCGCTTAACTCGCAGTCCTTTGCAATGGGAACAAGCAAGGGAGCTTTTTGCAAAATACCAGGTGCAAATTAAGTTTCTTGAGGATGGAGAATTAGATTTGACCTCTCCCGATGGATTGTTTACTGGTCGGATAAAAGCTGCTTTAGCGGCTCAGGTTCGAGATAGATTAAGAAGTCATTCCATTGCTGGACATGCTAAACACCGAGAACGTAAAGAACCATACAAACCAATTTTTGGGTATATCAAAATCGATGGTGCTATCCTTCCCAATCAATCTTTATATCCACAAAGTGATTTAACTTATTTTCAGGTTGCTAGGAAGTTGGTCGATTTGTTCCTCGAATCTAAGTCTTTAAACAAAACAATTGATATTTTTAGACAGCAATTCTATTTGCACCAAGCTAGTTACAAAGGAAAGATTCACCTTAAAGCTCCTTCTAGCAGTACCGGATTAAGAAGTTGGCTAAAAAACGCGCAATTACGAGGAAAAATACAGTATCTTTGTTTCGGTCATAAAACACCGCAAGTAATTATCGATAGCGTACATCAACCTTTGCTTTCTAATCATGAATGGTTAATTATTAAATCTATTTTTGAGGACAACAAAACCCGTAAAAAAGGTGTTAGCTGTGACAAATTGAAAAATCCTCTTAGTGGTGTCGCTCGATGTCGAAATTGTGGTGGAGCAATGTCTCAAAGGGTGAATTATAAGAATAAAGCAGGAGAGTGGGGAAGATTTTTAACTTGTCGAAATGCTCGAAGCCGAAATCAACACTGCAAACCTATTTACGCTAGAACTTATCAACTGACTTTGGATAAAGCCGAGAACATAATCCAAGCAGCTTTGATAAAACGCTCCCGAGAAATAGTCAAATTGGTTCCCACCCAGAAACTAAATAGTCCGCAAATACAGGTGCTTGAAGATTCAATTCTAATGTTGGAGCAATTAAACGATCCGGATTTATCTAATGCCATCGAGAAGAAGCGAACTCAGTTATTCTTACTTTATGAAAGCCACAAGCAAGGTACTACTGAGTCCTCTGAACAACTCAAACTATTGCAATACATGCAGCATCCCGATTTCTGGGCAGCTATGACACCCTACGAACGCAATATAGTTTACCGAGAATTAATCGAAGTATTTTGGTGCGATCGCGGTTCGGTTGAAGTTGTACCTAAAATCTGACCGTTGTCTCGCAGTTTCTGTAATTCTTGCTCAATAGTTACTCCTTTGCTCTCTAAATGTTGGTCGAAACTTTTCACAGCTTTCATCAGTATGGAGAGGGCTAATTTCATTAAATATGAGGGTAGGGTTGTTTTTCCAAAAATAATGTATAATATCATTTTTTTTGGTTAAATATGAGCAATTTATAGTTGTTTTTTACCTATTGCAATACAAACAGTTTCCATTTCAAATAATTCTATTTTATATAAGGGATGCCGCAAAGATTACTCTGTATTTTATAAGTTACTTTTCGACGTTGTGTTAAGTAATAAAACCCTATTAAATTAGCTTTTACTAATGCTAAACTTATGGTTAGCAAATTTAATTCTTTCTATTTAGGACTTACGCAATTGTCACAATACCTGGCTGGTGCGTGACACTAAAAGCATTATCACTACGTTCCAAATTACTCAAAGTGTCACAGCACCCTACAACAAAATGTGTCGGTTGCGTAAGTCCTACTATTAAAGATAATAATTGCTAAAAAAATGTTCCACAGTTGTGGAACATTCTTTGCTTGAAATAATTTACTTAAGTACAACGACGGATGAATAAGTGATAATTAATTCCAAGAAATATTTTTATATTTCTTATTCTTACTAATTATCTAACTTATACCTTTCTTATCTCCTGTCCGTATATTTAATAACCATAAATTTCAGCTAATTAATTACTATATCTTTCCAGATTAGATAGTTATTCCGTTTTACGGTTTATTACATATATGTTCAGCGTTTAAGCGAACATGGTAAAACTTAAAACCACTGTAATAAAAACCTCTAATTTGAACTAATTACAAATAAATATGTGGTCTATTCGTCTTCAACCACTTTCGTAAATACATCCAAATATTTATCAGCAATAGATTCAAATGTGAACTTGGATTGCATATACTCTCGAGCAGCTTTACCCATCTTTTCTACTAATTCAGGATTACTACTCAATAAATCAATAAAATCAGCTAAATTTTGACTATCTCCATTATCAAAAGTCTTACCGCAATTTCCCTCTTCAATCAGCGGTTTGAGATATGAATTGTTTGGACAAACGACTGCAACTGGTCTACCAGTAGCCAAAGCTGGATAAAGTTTACTAGGAGCAACTAAATTCTCAAATCCTTTATCTATACTTACTAAAGATAAGTCGCAAGCTGTCAGAGAATAGGGTAAATCCGATTTTTCTTGATAAGGAAGAAATTGGAAGTTAGTTAAACCTAATTCATTGACCTTTTCTATCAACTGTTTCTGTTTCGCTCCATCACCAACACATAGAAACTGTATCGGCTTGTCTCTAAGTAAATATGCTGCTCCTAAGATAGTATCAATATCATGGCAGCGACCCATATTACCTGAATAAAGAACGGTAAATTTATCAGCCACATTATGTCTGAGAGCAAACCAGTTCTTATTTTTGGAAATAGGAACTATTTTCTTGGCATCGCCCCAACTATGAATTACAGCAATTTTAGAACTAACTTCTGGGCAAGCATCTACTACCTGTTGCTTCATATTCGAGCTAAGCACAATTATTTGAGCAGCTTCTAACCAAATCCGACAATTAAGTTTTTTCCAGAATTTGACTAGCCTACTATTTTCTGGAATTACATCCAGAGCTATAGCGATATCTGGATAAAGGTCATACAGCAAGCAAATATAGGGTATTTTGAATAATTTATGAGCTATGTATCCCAATATCGGTAAGAAAGGAGGAGCAGTGGTTACTAATAAAACATTATATTTAGAAGCGTATCTAATTACATGCAGTAAAGCACGTAATGTAAACATTAATCCATTTAATGTTTTACCACGAATTCTCAAATACCATAATTTCGTTGCACGAGTTCGTTTGATTGTGACTTGAGAAAATTGTTCTTTTGCTAAAGCATTTTTGTTCTGAAAAGCGTAACCTGGTTGCCCTGTAAATACTTTAATTTCAAATCCCAAGTTACCAAAATGTTTTACAAGTTCTTCAAGTAGTTGTCCCGTAGCTGCGTAATCTGGTGGAAAAAATTGTGTGATTAAGAATAGTTTGATTGATGTCTTGTTGACGAGAGTGTTACTACTTTTGTTGGAGGACCAGTTTGTATTTAGTTCGCTGAATGTCATTTTTTGCAATTTCCCTACAAAAATTAAGTTAATGGCATGGAATTTCGAGCAATAGAACGAGAAGACATTATTCTTGATAGAGGGTGTTATTTCACGCGATAGATGCAAAGTAATTACCCTTGTTTGAGTTGAAAAGCAGATGCTAAGTAAGACTTATATGATTGAAAGTGAAGATACAAATATTTTGCTCTGTTAAGTCAATAGATGTGCTTAAAAAAACATATCTTATTGTTCACTTACTATTTAAGATATAGGAAAATATATGTAGTTGGATAAATCATCCCGTATTTCTGCATCGCCTGAATTTACTATATATATTTTTTAGTTTCAGATATCTACTTACATATAAATCTATGACATAAAACTTAAAAATATCAATTAAAATAAAAAACAATTTGAAAAATAATAATCAAATTAGCATAATCTACAAGAATAGAATCAAGAAGCATTATTATTTACTTATTCTCTAAAATATATATTTTTTATGAAGTACGTTTAAAGAAATATAGAATCAAGAAGCATTCTTATTTACTTGCTCTCTAAAATATATATTTTTCATGAAGTTAATTTAAAAAAATATAGAATTAACAAACATTATTCTTTACTTATTCTCGAAAATATATATTGTTTATTAAGTATGTTTCAAGAAATAATGTGCGTTTAATTTAATTAAAGTTTCGATAAAGAACTACAATTATTGGATTGGATGAATATCATATTTTTTATGTGATGAATAAATACTTTTAAAAAATATATTTCTGATTTATATGTTCTGAATTGAAGTGAATAATTACAGCTTTTTAATGATATGATGCCAAAGTCTGAGCAAAAATTGCTGCCATAGTTACTATAGAATGCTTTGAAATACTACAAGCTTAGTTTGTGCTATTGATTGACTTTTTTAGCATTTTAGAACTATTTAATTTATCAAGCCATTTTCAAAATATATGAAATAAAACCAGAAGCGAGATTTGACAGATAACTGAAATGACCGAATTTATGCTTAGTTAGTAAATGCTTTTTCTATTATTTTTTTAAGGGAAAAAGATTGTTTTATTCAAAGTATGTAAGTCCAAATACATACTAGAAAAAAAAATATAGTTTTAATAAATGTAACAACTATAATTTGCTAGTAATATTTGAAATAGTTAAAATCTATAGGTCAATTTGAAAATAAACGATCTAAATATTGAAACTAATTTTAAATCATAGTATTCAGGGTAACTAAATTTGTCTGAACAAAATTCTATGGATGCCAATTACACACATTTGAGTAAATGATACACAATAATTCTTCTCAAGCCTCAGATAACAATCCTGATAAATATTTTCCATCTCCGTTACTTGCAAATGAATCTATTTCATTAACTAGAATGGAATCAAATGATTGGGATTTGAACCCATTTTTAATGCTACTCAAACGACGAGCGCTAATTATTGCGGGTGTTGTAACAGCTACAATGGCTGTTGTGACTTACAATACTTTAACTGAAGTAGACCAGTATAAAAGTGATTTTCGTCTGTTGGTAGAACCTATAGATGAAAATGACAAAAGTGACTTATCCAATCTTGTTTCCCCTGGAAAAGCAGATTATGTAAAACCTAACTTAGATTACGAGACTCAGATTGCAGTTCTCAAAAGTCCCGAATTGATAAACAATATTGTTCAAGAACTTGGAGGTAAATACAAGAATGTTACCTACGAACATTTGAGAGATACCTTAGAAATTAATCGTTTGGGCGAAAGTAAAATCATAGAAGTTACTTATCAAGATGCTAGTCCAACTCAAATAAAAGATATATTAGATGCTGTAGCAAAAAACTATTTAGAATATAGTTTAGAAAAGCGACAGACTCAGTTGAATCAAGGAATTCGCTTTGTTAATAGCGAACTACCACCAATCAAAGCAGAAGTTGATAAATTACAAAAACAATTACAAGATTTTCGTCAAGAATACAACTTTTTTGAACCTGAAACTGAGTCAGAGCAGATTAATCAAAAGTTTCAAGAATTATTTGAACGGCGACAAATAGTTAAGCAACAGTTAGCAAATGCTAAAGCCAATTTAGCCCGTCTTCAGGATGAAGAGGGAGCATTGGCTGTTTTAAAAGATGCAACTGTATATCAGAATCTAGTGATTCAACTGCAAGAGTTAGAAGCTAAAATAGCGGAAGAATCTACTCGCTTTCAAGAAGATGCTCCTGTAATGCAAAGACTAAAGGAGAAACGACAAAAGTTGATACCTTTGCTCCAGCGAGAAGGACAAAGGATTCTAAATATAACTCTTGCAGATGCTAAAAATAAAGTTGAGGCTTTGGAAGTAGAACTTCAACAATTTTCTCCTACAGAGCAAAAATTCAACCAAAGAATTAAAGAACTACCAGCCATAGCACGAAGATATAGTGATTTACAGCAGAATCTAAAGCTAGCTAATGAGAGCTTAAATCGTTTTCTAGCTGCCCGTCAAAATCTACAGATTCAAGCTGCACAAACAGAGCTTCCTTGGGAAATGATTAAGGCTCCGGTTAAGCCACAAAATCCAGTATCTCCTAACATTCAGCGCAATTTGATTCTGGGATTTGCTGCTAGCATTCTTTTGGGTTTAGGTGCTGCTTTAGTTAAGGAGAAATTAGACAAAACCTATCGTAATGTTAATAAGCTTAAAAACGACCTTAAGTTACCGTTACTTGGTACGTTACCTATACATAACGATTTGAAGAAGGACTATAAAAATTATTTAAAAGCAGAATCAGCCATAAACGATTACTCTCAAAAACCTTCAAAATTTGTAGAAAGCTTGCGAGTAGTTTATACAAACTTACAAATGTCTAATCGCGAACGTCCTATTCGTTCCATAGTTATTAGTTCTGCTTTAGATAGAGATGGAAAATCTGCTGTCGGATATAATCTAGCTCGAGTAGCAGCATCAATGGGACAAAAAGTATTGCTTGTAGATGCTAATTTACGCGATGCAAATCTATCCGCTGATATAAAATTAAACAATCAGTTGGGATTGAGTAATCTAATCACTGAAAATCTTCTGCTAGAAGAAGTTATACAAGAACTACCAGGTATGCCCGAATGCTCTATTATTGCTTCTGGTTCAATACCATCTGATGCTACAAAATTGATAACTTCTCCACAAATGAAAAGCTTAGCAGAAGAATTTGAACGGAGGTTCGACTTAGTAATTTACGATGCTCCACCAGTAGTTGGTTTAGCAGATGCTACTTTGCTTGCACCATTAACTGATGGCATGATGTTGGTTGTAAGAATGGATAGAACTAACCGTTCTATATTGCAACAAACTCTAGATAGTTTGAATACATCCCGGACTAATGTTTTAGGAGTAGTTGCAAACGGGGATAGAAGCGTGGTGAGTAAGTATTAAAGAAGTTATTGATATTTACTTGTGTTTAATTAATTTTGAACGATATTCCCCAGTCTTGTTGACACAACTTTTGCTCACCTCATCAGGGTTTTAAACCCTGGTGGGGTGTAGGGTAAGCAAAAATACTATTGTATTTATTTGAACAAAACACTATACTGCACACGCTTACAATCTGAGTTTTTGTGCAAAGCATTAGGCTAGATTATTTGATACGCTCAGAATAATGCAAAAGCGCAATCTCTGCCCGTGGGAAGTATAGTAGGCTGGTTGGTGCGTGACGCTACAAGTCTTATTATTACCTTCAAATTTATTCCAGGAGTACAGCACCCTACAAGGAAAAATCGTTTTTCAGTTGGATGCAATACAAATTTAACCTCACCCTATGCACCCTCTCCTTACTAAAAAGAGGGATGTCCGATTATTGTCAGGCTGAGGTGGGGGAGTGTATTGGACTCAACCGAAAAGCGTTATATATTTGTCCTAAGCAAAAACTGCTATCTTATTACTCTTATCCCGCTCTAAGATTACCTAAAAATTGTAGGTTGGTTGAGGAACGAAACCCAAGCTACGCCATAGGTAATCATAAAGCCGAGAAAGAATAAGACAAATATTATCTTATCGCAGAAAAATAAGTAAAAATTTTACCGCTTCTTTTTCCAGGGTTGAGCCGGATTTCCGGTATAAATCGTCATTGCTTCTAAAGAACGTCCCGTAACTGCCCCTAAAGCTAATACTGCTCCTTCACCAACTATTACTCCGGGACCAATTATTGATTTAGCTGCAATCCAACTACCTTCTCTAATATCAATTGGTTTGGGAATTAATTTAAAATTGGGATGGTTCCAATCATGATTTCCCGTACAAAGATAAACTCCCTGAGATATACAAACATGGCTTTCCAGGGTAACTTGAGCAATATTATCTATCCATGCATCTTCTCCTATCCAAACATAATCCCCTATTACCAAACGCCAAGGAAATTTAATTCTTACCCTTGCTTTGATACGAACTCCAGTCCCTATTTTTGCGCCAAAGCTACGGAGTATTTGTACCTTAATTGCTGACAATGGAATCCAGTAGCTTTCGACTAAAGGTGAACCGACGAAATACCATAGAAGCTGTTTCCAAATGGGTGCCCCTGGTGTATAATCCCCGACAGTATATTTATCTAAACGCATGGTATCTATTTTTCAGATGAGGGTTGAAACTTGCTCCTGTACGACCTGTAAAAACCCAAATGATAGAGCGCCCTGCATCTCGTATCACTCGCAGAGTCGATTCTCTAGGTCTTATTGAGGGTATAGTTACAGGTGTAAATGTAATTTCTTTACTGCCCAGGACAAATGTAGCTATAGCTTTTGCCCGACGCATGTGAAATTCCGAAGTAATTAGGTAAATGTGATAAATTCCAAGATTTTTGAACTTCTCGACTAAAGTAGTAAAGTTGGTTACTGTATCAGAGGCATGGTAATCTAAGTTAACTCGTTCTAGATTTATACCAGCATCAACAAAAATGTCTTTGGCTTGTTTGGGTGGAATTCCGGTAGAAACCCAAATATCTAATGCAGGATGAGATTGAGCAAATTTCGCCGTGAATTGTTCTCTATCCGAGCCACCACCCAGAGTTAAAATTGCTTGGGGTTGTGGTGCTTTGTAAGAGGCAATTTCTAAACGGATAGGAATAATAAGAAAGGGAATTATCAAAATAGTAAAGATAATTAAGCAAATAAATTTTGTGGCTTTGCTTTTATTTACATAAATATTCATCATAGAGCTATACACTTACTATTAACTACAAATTTATATATTTTGATTCTCCAGTTTTTCAAATTCAATTAATCGAATAGATAAAAGAGTTTCAGCCAGCATCCGTTGAAATGCGTAATACCAGCCATGCCAACCGTCAAAAATTCCTCTTTTAAGGATAAGACAATAAAACAAAATAACAAAAGGAGCAAGAATTTTTTGTTTGCGTATTTTGTCACCCAAGCTCAATTCATCATCTGGAGTTTGCATCAGCTTTTTGACTTCAATTATCATATAGCGGTCTTGTGCCCATAACCATCGAGTTAAGGGTTTACGGTCATCGTGATGGATGTAGGATGAGAGTATTGATGATTTCCCATCAACTTGTAAGAGTTGGGTATGACCATCATCAATATAGATTGCTTTTTGTTTGCGAAATAAAGCCTGACGAGGAGGAAGTATTGTTCCTTTTAGTGGCTTACCATAGACACAATATTTAAATTTAGTGAAATAGCCATTTATCTCTGTACTTGTTTGTAGAGATTCTATTTCAGTTTTCAATGTATCTGTGATGATGTAATCTGCATCTAAGGAAAGAACCCATTCAGAAATAACTTTTTCTAAGCCATAATTCCATTGTAATGCGTGAGTATCAAATTTTCGCTGAAATACTTTAACTTGAGGGTATAACTTTAAAATTTCTAGAGTTTCATCTGTACTGAAACTATCAATTACAATAATTTCTTTAGCCCAAGTCAGATGTTTGAGGGTACGTCCAATATTGGGTGCTTCGTTGTAAGTAAGAATAAGTGGTGTAATTTTTTCTAGCATTGGAGAAATAATAATTAGTTTTATTTTGGTTGAGTTGATGGAATATTCCACAACACATTTTTCGGAGATAGAGATACTTATCAATTTAAAAATTGCTTTAGATAATACTTTTGTATACTTGAATCAATTGTTTAGCATTAGAAGTCCAAGTATATTGTTCCAAGATGAGTTGACGACCGCGAGTTCCCATTTTTTGACCCTGGTGGGGATTAGTCAAATAGCTCTCAATTGTAGATACAATAGCCGATACATCAAGAGAAGTTACATAACCAACTTTATGTTGTTGCACTACAGAAGCTAAAGCAACACCAGGTGTAACCAGAACGGGTAAACCAGCAGATGAAGCTTCTAGAACTACAACCCCAAAATTTTCAGAATGGGAAGTAAGAGTAAATAAGTCCGAACCTTGAATTAGTAAATCTTTGTTTTCTCCTTGAACAAATCCAGCTAGATGAGTTCTCTTACAAAGATTATGTTTTTCAAGTAGGGATTCTATTTCTATTTCATATTCAGGGGAACCACTACCCGCTAATACGAAAGTGAACCGGTGATGAGTCAGTTTACTTAGGGCTGGAATAAGATAATCGAGTCCTTTTTTATGATGTAAACGAGATAAAAACAAAATAATCGGTTCATCTGCTGGTAATCCTAGTTTTTCCCGTAATTGCTGACGGGCATTAGGGATAGTTGGAGAAACAGAAAGCCCATGTGGAAGCACAAAGGTTGGAGAATTTAGGTTTAAATTGGATACTTCCTGGTGCTCTTGAGAAGAAGTTAAATGAAGTGCTTGAGAGTGATTTAGATTAGCACGTTCTATTAATTTAAGATAAATCTGTTTTTTACGAGGACTTTGTTGTAAAGACCATTCGCATAATTGTCCTAAAGGACGAACAATATAGGGTACTTTTTTTAAGCGAGCAATTGCCATTGCTGCGGTAGAAGTATAGGAGAAAATAGCATGAATATGGATTAAATCATAGTTTTGAATTGATTTCCACAGCCAAGTTGTAAATGAAGCGGAAAAAGCAAACTCCTGTACAGCCCCTATTTTTGGAGAAAAGCGAGGAAAAAACCAAATTGGAACTTGATGATAGTTTGTGCGTTCGTATAAGGGAACGTCAAGTAATTCAAAGCCATTATCGTTAGTTGTCGCAATTTCTGCACTAATGCCAGAATCGCACAGTGCTTTGACCATCGCGATCGCAGCATGACTCGGACCACCTCGTACTGCTCCAACAGAGGGAATGATATGAAGGATTTTCATATTTTATTGTTAGCAAATATGTGTTTGTAGGTAATTTGCAAGAGTTTTTTGAAAGCTTTCAAATCCAAAGATATCAATCACCTTGTCTCGGAGAGCTTTTGGTCGATACATTAGAAGATTAGGATAAGTACCCTGTAAAATTTGAATTAATGTCTGGGTAATTTCTGAAACATTATCTGGATTTACTAATGCACCCAATTCACCATGATTAAGAGCATCAACGGCCCCATCTTGATTACCTGCTAATACAGGCTTACCACAAGCTAGTGCTTCTAAGTAAACTATACCAAATCCTTCACCTTTACCAGGCATAGCAAACACATCGCACAAGTTATAGTGGTCGCATAGTTGTTCATCGGGTACAAACCCTGCTAAAGTTACGCAGTCTTGAAGCTCTAGTTCTACAATTATCCCTTCAATTCTTTTCCTATCATTACCCTTGCCAACAATTATGTAGTGAATATCGGGAATAACTTCACGGATTTGAGGAATTGCTCTGAGTACTTGGTCGTATCCTTTATAAGCTTCTTCTGCTGCAAGTCTTGCAACTGTTAATATTGTAGGTTGTTCTTTTCTGAGCTGATATTTTTTTAGTAAATATTCAGGTTTGGGAGCTATTTTAAAACGATTGGGATTAAATGTATTAGGTAAGATAACTATTTTATTTGGGTCAAGCTTTTGCTCTAGAATCAGCCGCTCTCTTGTGTAACTGCTAACAGATAAAATTAAATCTGCATGATGTAAAGCATGTTTCAAAACTGGATTTTTTATATTCCAAGCATCTATTCCATGAGCTACACTCCAGTAAGGAGTTCCAGTCAAAAGTTTTAATAAGTAGGATGCAACTGTAAAATTTAAGTGAGTTGAAATTACTAAATTAGGTCGTTTTAGAAAACCTTGAGTAACAATTTGAAAAAGGAAAATAAGAGTACGAATACTTAATGCATACGCTCCAGTAAAATGAAAATTACTATGAGATAAGTAGGAAATTTTCGATGAAGTTTTAACATCATGTTTGAGAAAAAAATCATACTGACTTTGGGGATAAATCTTTTGTATAGCTTCTAATACAAAAGCTGAAAAGACTTGTATACCTCCTTTACATCCAAATATATCAGGAAACCATAAGTGAAATTTCATATGACTATAATTGAAAATATAAATATGTGCGAATGTACGGTAAATAGTCCTTGGATAGATGAAAATCAGGTATCATTTACAATTATTTAAATACTTTTTCTCCTTATATTTGTGAGTGTGTTTTGCAAAAAAATACTGACTGTAGTTGTTACGATTATTCAGTTGGAAATTTTTTGAAGCCAGTGTTGCAAAATTGCTAAACTCCATCGACGATACCAGGATGTTAAAAGAACGTTGGAAGGACAGTTAATTTCTTGGAAATAATCTTGCCATTCCGAATTCATCCATCGCTCAAAAGGAAAGCTGAATCCTGTTTTAGGACGATTTATAATCCAATCCGGTAAGTTTCCAACAGCTTTAATTAAAAGTTGCTTACCAGCCGCTAAACGTATTTCACTTGGAATCGTAGCAATACTTTCAAGTAGTATACGGTCTACAAGGGGAACTCTCAACTCTAATCCCCAAGACATGCTCATTACATCGCTATCTTTAAGCAATTGATTTCGCATGTAATTACCGATTTCTAGTTTGCTGACTTCATCAGCTACAGAATATTGATTTGCATTTATATCTTCAATACTCTGTCTTGATTGAGATAAAATTTTATGGTCTGGAAAATAATATTTAAGAATTTGACAAGCTTCCCAATGAGAAAAAATACCTCGGAAAGTGCGATAAGCTGTAGCGGAATTAGGAGCTTGCTGTAAAAAATCTCCTAGTCTTCGGACTTTGATAGAACTTCCCCAACGTTCCATACCCATACCGACACTTTTTACCAAAGGTTTTATAGGTTGCAATTGCTGACTCAAACGAATCATTTGCGGTATCTTCTGAAATGATTTGTATCCTCCAAAAAATTCATCCCCACCCAAACCCGATAATACTACTTTCATACCCGATTCATGGGCTATTTTTGATACGCAAAATGTATTAAAACCATCCATACTTGGCTGGTCGATTGAGTCAAGATATTTTGGTAAAAGCGATTTTCCTACACTAGCCGTGATTTTATATTCAGTATGGTGTGTGCCGAATTTTTCTGCAACCCTTTGAGCCAAATCCCCTTCATTCCACTCCTGTTCGTCGAAGACAATAGAAAAAGTGTTGAGGGAACCAGATTCAACTTCTCGGGAAAGAGAAACAATAGCACTCGAATCGATACCACCGCTGAGAAATACCCCAACTGGTACATCGCTCACGAAATGATGTTTAACAGAATCAATTAATGCTTCTCGTACCCTTGCTATTGATTCAGAAACCGTGGTATATTCTGGTGCAAAGTTAATTTGCCAATATTGAGATTTACGAAGATTTCCAGCTTGCCAATGCAGCCAGTGTCCGGCTTCTAAGCAGTGTACTCCCTCAATTAGAGTATGAGGTTCGGGAACAGAACCGCTGGTTAAATAGCCATATAAACCTTCTTGACTCAATTTAATTTCTGGTAGACCGGATGCTAAAATTGCTCTAAGCTCCGATGCGAAAATCAGCTTTGAGCCTGACAACCAATAGTATAATGGTTTAATACCTAACGGGTCTCTGGCAATGAAACAAGTTTTCTCATAATTATCCCAAATCGCAAAAGCGAACATTCCCCGCAAATGATGGACGCAATCACTCCCCAATTTTTGATATAGTTTAAGAATAACTTCTGTATCCGTCCGCGAATTAAATTGCTCGTCTGGAGAAAGTAAATTTTCTCGCAGCTCTTGAAAATTATAAATTTCACCGTTAAAAACTATGTAGTATCGTCCGTCATTCACAGACATTGGTTGATGACCGGCTGAACTTAAATCTAGAATTGCTAGACGAGTATGAGCAAGAGTTACTTGTCCATTTTGAGATATGTAAATACCTGAATCATCGGGACCTCTATGATTCAATGCTTTTCGCATTGAATGTATTGGAGGTTCTAAATTATAATTATCGGATTCTGTTCTAATAATACCTGCAATACCGCACATTGTATATTATCTCCAATATTGGATTTTCTATAATAAAAGTCTGATTTTTGAATACTTAATATAATATGTATCTTGTAAGTAAGATAGCGCATTTTTAAGTAAGTTTTTGTATACAGAGGTATAATTAACTGATTATTAAAATTTTAAAAAATTTCTAAAAAAATATTTTTAGTATTTAAAGCATCTTGAATATTACGATATAAATAGCAAAAAATTTGGCGTTGCTGATTTAATGTATGTTAGCGGAGCGTGACCGAAAGGTCATAATTGATTTTTTGCATAACTGAAACCGATGTCTCTACGCAAGGGTTCACGTCTCTACATTTAAATTCATACCGGCATTCAGCAACGCTATTTTATCTAAAATATTAAATAATTACTTTCATATGGATAAAATTGCTTATAAATTAGATTTCGTAGCATTATCAACAACCATAGAGAAACCAGGTTATCAAAGACAAACTAGGACTTTTACCTGTTTATGTGATTAAGCAACCCGGTTTATAAGTAAGGTGCAATACCTGTGATAAATACACTTACTTCGGATTTTAGCTGTTATTGAAGTGATGTTTTAAGTAATTACTTAAAGTCAATTCAAAAGATTCAAAACCAAAGCGTTCAATTACCTTTTTCCGTAGTTCTTGTGGTTGATATAGGAGGGGATTTTGGTATTCGCCCTGTAAAATTTGAATTAAAGTTTGAGCTATTGCATCCGAATCATCTGGATTAATAAGCGCTCCTAACTCTCCCTGGCAAAGTGGATCTACGGCTCCATCTTGATTACCTGCCAGAACTGGTTTACCGCAGGCTAATGCTTCTAGATATACAATACCAAAGCCTTCTGCTTTGCTTGGCATAGCGAAGACATCACAAAGATTATAATGTTCGGTTAATTCTTCGTCAGGGATATAACCGGCTAATATAACACTTTCTTCGAGTTCATATTGAGAAATTAATTGTTGAACTCGGTATTTATCTTTACCTTTACCTACTAAAATATATTTAACGTTAGGGATATGTTGGCGAATTTTAGGTAAGGCAGTCAAAATTTTGTCGTAACCTTTGTATTGTTCCGATTCAGAAAGTCTTGCAACGGTAAGAATTATAGGCTCGTCGGGTTTTAAGTTGTATCTTTGTAGAAGTTTTTCAGGCTTAGGTGCTATTTTCAAACGATTAGCATTAAATGTATTGAACAAAACTAAGACTTTGTCGGGATGAAAGTTTTGCTCTTTAATTAAGCGTTCTCTTGTATAGTTGCCGCCAGTTAAAATTAAATCTGCATCATGTAAAGCCTTCTTCATCAATGGATCTTCTATATTCCATGCATCTATTCCATGACCGATTGTAAAGTAAGGAATACCTGTCAGTTGTTTTAACCGATAAGCCGCAACTGTAAAATTGATGTGACAAGAGATGATTAAATCAGGTCTCTTTAGACAACCTTGAGTGATAATTTGAGAAGCAAAAATAGGTGTACGAATGTTGTCTGAATGTTCTCCAGAAAAGTGAAAACGAGTTTGAGGTAAATAAACAAAATCGGATGAAGTGCTTACATCATGTTTGACAAAAATATCATACTCACTTTGAGGATAAATATTTTGTATTGCTTGTAGTAAGAATCTTGAATATACTTGGATACCTCCTTGGAATCCAAACAAATTAGGAACCCACAAGTGAAATTTCATATGGTTACAATTCAAATATGTTTTAATGCAGCTAATAATCCTTCTGTAGCTTGAGCATAGCTATAATTTGAAATGATTTTTTGGCTTTCTTCTCCCCACATTTGTAAACGCTCTCTATCAGATAATGCTAACTGTAAACTTTTAGTTAATTCAGCTACATTACCAGCAGGGAAAATTAAACCATTTTGACCTGGATGTACTAAATCTTGAGCACAACCTACATGAGAACTGACAATAATTGCCCGTGACAAGCACATTGCTTCATTAATTGCTAACCCCCAAGTTTCATAGTTACCATAACTAGGTAAAACTACTAAATCTGCAGCAGCATAAGTTCGTGGCATTAAACTTTGATTTTGGAAAGGCGCAAAGTAAATATTTGGATGATTTGCTGCTTGTAATTTTAATTCATCCTCTAAAGAACCTGCTCCGACAAAAAGTAAAGAAGCATCAGAAATATTTGCCTTTAAAAATGACTGTAGCAAATCTGTAGGACGTTTCTTATCTTCAAATTTACCAGCAAATAAAACTACAGTATGTTCTTGAGGAATTCCTAATTCTTTTTTCCAGGTAATAGCTTCTTGGTTCGCAGTTTCTGCTTGAGCAAAAAAGCGATTGTTATCTACAGTATGAGGAGATAAAAATAAATTTTCAGGTTTTACTCCATGACATCTAAAATATTCGTAATTTGCTTTACCAACATAAAGACAGGCTGCAAAGCGACGATAAATTTGGCTAATAAATTGCCGTTTTGCCCATGCTTTTATTCCTACTGATGATATTAGACGATGAGAATCACCACGGAATATTAAAGGTATTTTTCGAGCATTCCATTGCCAGAGAAAACGGTAACAGCTAGCATAGTTATAAATCATTAACAGCACTGCATTGGGACTGTATTCCTCTACCTTCGATACTAAAGATGGATTTTGTAGACCCCAAAAACTATGAGTTCCTGGATTAGAGTTAACGTTTGGTACAAACTCATAATTGTATCCATCTAGTAAGGGAATATCCCATTTAAAGGCTTGTTTAAAGTCAACATCAATTTGTTCAGTTACACCGAAATCCCATAAATAAAATACCTTTATACGTAAGCCTGTAGTATTAGCTAAATATCTAAACCAAGGTGCGTAGTATTGAATCGGATGAGAAGTAACTATAGCTAGTTTTTTCATTAGTTAATAATTTTTTAAATTTGATAACCTAATTTTAATAGTTCCCGACCTGCAATTCTATTAAAAGTAGAAATTTCATCAGTTGTTAATTCTTTCATCCAACGTCTTTGACTATTGTTATCAATTGGTTTAGATAGCTTGTCAAATTCTTTTGCGTTGCTTGCTTTATGCTGAGAGTAATATTGTGGGTTTAACTGTTTTTCACTATATTCCTGTTGAAGAAAAGACATGATTTCCTTGATGCTTGATTCGGGTTGAGATGTTAAATCTTCATACTTTATATCCAAGATATTTTTGTCATTCTTTTCTCGCAGCCTTGCTAGTATGCATTTACGCCAATATTTTGCATAACGTCGAATGTTATTAGCTTGAACAACCCATTCATTATTAAGAGCAGAACAATAACAATCACGACCATCACGAAAGATGTTGATAAATTTAGAATTAGGGAAATAGTGTTTTAGAAATCGTAAACTAAGTATGTGCTGAGGAGTTTTTTCAAGAAAAAAATTACCTCCTTCTTTATTTATAAAAAATGTAGTGAATCTATCGTAGAAATCAACAATATCTTTTGACTGTTTAAATATTATTTAAAGTGATTTTTCTTCATCTGAATTACGAACTGACTTAGTAAATGTATATATATCACGAAAAGTAAATATACCAGTTTCTATCTGTATACTTGTGAAGCTTGGATGAACGGATAAAATTGATTCGAGTAATGTAGTTCCACTTCTTGGAGCTCCTACAATAAATATATGTTCTTTAGTAGAAATATTCTGAGGGAAACGCCAAAGAATATTTTTTATTAGATGAGAAGGACTAGTGATAAATGGTCTGACAACGTGTATCGATTGTTGCAAATTATTTAGGTAGGGCATTGTTAGTTAGAATAAATTTTTGATTTGATTAACTTTATTTTCGGAAGTTGTAATTAAAAATAAATAAGTTAGTCTAAAAATTGAAATAACAAACTTTTTATTTATCCTTAACAGGACTTACAATATTGTCACAAGACTTTGGTGGTGTGTTACACTACAAGCCTTATTAATGCTTTAAAAAATATTTAAACAGCAATGATATGTAAAATCATTTATTCTTTGTTAGTTTTATTTTTACACTTGATGAGTTGGAAGTTTTGATGCCCAATATGTTTCCATCAAAACCACTACAATTCCTGTAAATACGGTCCCAGACTGAGATAAACCTGCAATATACACTCCAGCAGTCCATTCAGTCTGAAAAGCTAATGTTAATATAAGCACCGCAAATAAAGACTGTGCTGATAGAATTGGTGCATTGATACTCCAACGAGTAACTTTTCCAAAGATAATACCTAGAATAATTCCTAACCCAGCACAGCCAAATTCACCAAAATTAGCGTAAGATTCAGGTAGTAATCCCCAGGAAATACTATAGCGATAAGTTTCTTCCTCAGTCTGTAATCCATAATAAACACTCAAAATATATGTTCCTTCATGGCTACGAACTTTATTGGGATTAAATATCCGAGGAATTGCAAGACCTGGAAGTATAGCGTATGTTTTACCGTAAAGATAAGGGGCTGATTCAGGAGTTTGCTTTTGTGCTAGAAGTAGCATATGTATTAAACTTGCACGCTCGGAAAAAGATTGTTCTTCTTGCGATTCGGATAAATACTCTTTTCGATCAAGATAATCCCAGCTATATCCTACCCATTCATTATAAAAAGTAGGATATTGCCAAGGTTGAATAAAAATGGGCTGTTCTGTTGACCAGTATTTAGCTCGCATTTCTGCTTTTCCATAGTGTAAAAAGAAAAGACAAATTACACTAATAATAATGGGTAAAAATGGTATTTTTTGTCTTCCAAAAATAAATCCAACTATAGCAATAAGAAAAGTAGAAGCAGCACCTATTAGCAATAACTCCACAGCACTTCCAACAATATAAGCAACTATGAAAGTAAGAAACAATCGAGATTTATTTTTCGACAATTCTTGATTACCTAATTTATAGGCAAGTACGAAACTTGCTAATGCTGTAGTTCCTAAAATTGCACCACGAAAAGCAGTATAATAACTATAATAGTCTTCTAGCAATGAAACTAACCAGCCGCCATTATTTGCAAATCTAAATAAAACA
Organism: Cyanobacteria bacterium J06633_8; assembly: GCA_039820645.1. Taxonomy (GTDB): domain Bacteria; phylum Cyanobacteriota; class Cyanobacteriia; order Cyanobacteriales; family Nostocaceae; genus Rivularia. The sequence goes on from JBCBPQ010000028.1 coordinate 20,025, forward strand.
CCTATTCCTAGTATAAATAAGAAAAATATATCACCTTTTTTACTACTTAAAGCTCGATAGTATTTGGGTAAAGGAGGCGGGGATTTGACAAAGGGGAACCAAATAATAGTTCCTATAAATAAAAATCCAGCAACGGTGACGCTTGCAAATAAATGAGCTTCATGAGAATAACTTAAAACACGAGGATGCTCAGTTACCAAAGGTAACCCATAAGTCCAGATGTATGTCAAGGCAAACAAAGGAAAAATAGGCATTCCTAATGCGCGTCCGGAACACCATAGGTAACCGGGTAAAAGAGCAGCACTAGTAATTAAAACTGCTCCAAAGTTTGTTATTAGGGAATCTGTTTGAGCCCAAAAGAGTTCAAATATTAACAATCCCAAAGCAACTAACCAAAATACCTGGAGTAGTTGTCGCCTTTGATAGCGTACATAATTAGTTAAGAGGGCTAATGACTGATTAGACGTTGGAAAAAAATGGGTCATAGTAAATGGTTTTTATTATTGAGCTACGCATTTATCAAAAATGTGGCACTGTTGACGGGTCATTTCTCTTGCTGTATATGGTTCAAATTCTGACCAATTGGTTTTTGGCTCAAAGTTTTTTGGTAAATTAATTAACCAATTCAGGATGCCATTCACTTCATTTAATAAATCTTTTGGTTGATTTGTTGAGGTGAAAGTAACGGCTTTTCCTGCTTGAGTACAATTTAGAATGTCAACTACGGAACTTTGCTGGTGAAAAATAGCAAAAATAGGTTTTCTTGCCAGAACACATGGATAAAGTTTAGAAGCAGTATAGCCCGAATCGTTAGAGCCAATCATTAATATAGCATCGCTATCGGTAAGAACCTTTAGTGCTTGAAAGTAAGGAATGCGACTTGTATGCTCGTTTACTAAATCTGCAATTCCGAATTCTTTAGCGATTGGTTCTACTGTTTTGATAGCTAGTCCTTCAGGAGCATAACTGGTTCCGACAAAGTGTAACTGGATAAATTGCCAAGGTTCGGGATTTTGGCGGCGGTGATATTGAATACCCATAAATAAACTCCGCAATGCCAAAGCCATATCTTCTCCACCTCTACCTACGTAAACCCAATGACGTTTACCATCTTTGGGATTAAAGATATTTTGTTGAACATCTAATTTAGGTAGCTGTGTAAAATCTGCTTCAGGTGCCCCGAATGGTAGAACGGTAAATTGTTCTGCTCTTAGATAAGGATAGCGTTTTTGCAGTGTTTTTGGATAGCTAGGGGAAACACTAATAATGTGGCTAACCTCTTTAACAGCTTTGGGCTCCAGAATTTTAGCCTGTAGCTGAGAAAATTCATATTTAATTCGACCACCGGGAGGGGTCGGTGAGTTAGGTTGATTGTAGTAATCGCTTAGCCAAGGATCTTGAAAATCTAAAATATATGGAATATTAAAACGACGACACCATCTTGGGCCAAGAGCCATCGATGTAAACATGGTCGTAGAAAAATATACCAGGTCAAATTGTTGTTGCTTAAGTAGTCTGTCCCCTGCTTTTAGTATATAGGGAAAACTTCTTAATGCTAAACTCCCTAAACCTATGCGTCGAGTATGCTTAAAGGGTAGTGCTTCTGTATAAGTTACGGGAATATTATCAGAGAAGGTTTTTGTTAATAACGAGTCTCTAACTCCTCCTTCAACGCATTCTGGTTTAACAGCAAGTACATGGGGTTGCCAACCAAATTCTGCAAAATAAGGTAGGGACATTCTAACTCGCTGATGGTCGGCAGCGTTTATGGGAGGAAAGTGAGGACTGATAATTAAAATACGTTTTTCCAAGATGTTATTTCCCTTACAAATATATGAAAGCCAACAATTATTTGCCTATAGATTAGAGTGGTTTTAGATGAATTATTCATAAGATGGACGAAACACTCTTATAAAGACTTTCGTATTTATCTACAATTACTGAAGCTGAAAAGCATTCTTCCGCACGTTGACGGCAGTTAAGACGATTTATGTTTGGTAAATTTTGAATTGCGGTTACTGCTTCGTCAACATTTTTGATCAGATGACCATCTATTCCCTGACGCACTATTTCTGGTAATGAGCCGCGAGGAGAAGAAATCACAGGTGTACCACAAGCTAATGCTTCTGCAAAAACAATACCAAAAGGTTCGTCCCACTCAATAGGAACAATCATAGCTGCTGCTTTACCTAAAAGTTCATTTTTCTGAATGTCGTTAACTGCTCCAACATATTCAATACCATTTTTACCCAAATGAGGAGCAATTTCCTCTTCCCAGTAAAGCTTTCCTTCCTCACTATTTACCTGATTTCCAGCAATTAACAAACGTCTTCCACTTTTCTTTGCAGCTGCGATCGCATTATGGGCACCTTTTATCCTATCTACTCGACTAAGGAAAACTAAAGGGGCATCGTCGTTAACTTGTGGTTGAAAAGTATATTTCTCGATTTCTACACAGTTGTGAATCGGATACCAATTTCCTCCTGCTGGTCTTCCCTTCGAGCAAATGTCTTCGCTACAACCTGTAAAGCTCAGAGAACCTTTAGCTAATTTTACTCCCAAGCTAGTAGTCCTTAAACTAGGACGGCGCTGGTAAGACATGATTTTAGGTAAAGGAGAGCCTAATAGTGGTAGAAGATAAAATATACGAGAAAAGCTATGAAGTACTTCTGGTTGGAATTTTCGTACTGCTGAATGTAAAGTAATGATGTTTTTTACAGTATCTATTTTGTTTTGAGACTGTAAACCCCGCCAAGCAAAATGTTCATGAGCTGGAGAAGTTGATTCTCGATGAGCAACTAATCCAACTGTATGTCCTCTTGCTTGTAGTCTTGTAACTAACAAATCAACTATTCTTTCAATACCACCATATAATTTTGGAGGTACGGGTAATTCTGGATCGGCTGTAATTAAGATACGCATTTTGATTTTATTTGATTAAATCAAGTAAAAAATTCTTCTCATGCAGATAAATTTATATCCATTGAATGGGGGGTAGAGCGATGCTCTACTTCCCAATCTCTACTAAATTGATTATCATTCTTATTCAGCTTCATTTTTTAAGGCGATCCCATTAGAAACTACTTTTGACCACACCCGGTCATAATGTTGATTTTCATTTACATCATTTTTTGGTTTTGATTTAGCAAGAAACTCCTTCCATGCAGATAGATTTATATCTGCATAACCTCTTTGCTCCCGTGGAACTTGGCCTTGTGAAACAGATTCTATAATCTGTGGAAGAAGTTCTATATAACGGGGTGGTTTGGTTGTAGGATGTAACAACCAAGCTTGCTGGGAATTCAAATCCAGTCGCCAACAATCAGCCCCTCTTAATCTATTAGTGAGAGTTGTCTCAAAAGTTCTGGGATAACTACGATTGAGATACTTTACAGCAAGAAGGTCTAGTAGTACTTTTCCTTGAGCTAGTGGTAAATATTTTGATAACTTTTCACTGTCAATCAAATAACAACGACCACTTATCCAAGGATTTAGCCAACCGCCCTCAACAGGAGTTGGAATCCACGGCTCATGCATACTAGGAGCATCAGCAACGCCGTGTTCTTCACTAAAAAGTGGGCTAATCCTTGGACTAGCGGTAATTACTTTATCCCGTTTATTCATCAACTGTATGGCTTCAACTGACCAATCATACCCAGGAGCTTGATATATAAGCATATCTGGGTCGTAATGAATGACATAACGGCTATTAGCTGCTGCCAATCCTACAAAATAAGGCATGAGACCAGCACCTGTAAAATCATGAGTATCATTGATTCCTAGCCAACCACCCATGTATTTGCGGTAAGAATGTGATATCAAAGAATCTCCAGGATAAATATAAACTATTCTATCCAGGTAACCTTGTTTTTTTAACTTCTCTGCAATCGTGCAAATTTCTTTGACTTGGAAGCTGTATAACAGTTCGGGAAATTTTTTGTCTGGATCTACAATTACGGTTTTCTGGGGACGACAACAATTAACGATTGCTAATTTTTCATCTACGTTGTCTTGATGTGCTTTGGCTAAAAATGGGACTGTAATACCTGCATAGGTAATATCACCAGGAGATAGATTGATTTGTAAAGTTACGTTATGCATTATATCTACACTTTAAGAAAATATATTTTTACAAAAAAGGAAGAAGTTAGGAGGAAGAAAGAAGAATAAGTATAATTAAACACCTTTAATTAATATAAAGCCCACTAAAAATAAATATTTATTTCAAGGCACGTAGTGCAATTAAATAATGTGTCCTTTCCGATAACAGTGGTATTGGAGATTCCAGAAAGATTCATGATAGTACCTGTCCTACAATTTTCAAAAATTTACTTTTTTCTATATCCCAGTTGTAACGTTCTCTACCAATTTTTTTAGCTTGCATACCAGCATTTTTCAAACTATCTGAATTAGAAAAGAATTTATCTAGTTTATCTGCGACATCTTGAGGTTGATGAATATTTATTAATACTGCTACTTCTTGCAATTCTTCAGCTAACTCTTTCTGAGCAGGAGTAGAACTCATTAATACAGGTATTCCTGCCAAAAGATAGGTAAAAATTTTATTGGTTAAACAAATAGCTCGATTAAAAGGTTGAGTTATTTCCAAAGAAAGACCAATATCGTGACTTGCAGCTAGTTGTGCCATCTCCGAAGGTGGAGCAGGTGGTAGAAAAGTAATGCGATCGCCTATTCCTAATTTTTGAGCTAATTGAGTTAATTCTTCTTTGTATCCAGCAGCAGGTATTCCTCTTAGATACAAACTAACTGGAATTTTCATCAAACTCATCGCTTGAACTATCGCTTCTAAGCCTCTACCAGTTCCAATAGTTTGAGAAAACCAGTATAAAGAATATTCTTTACCGATTTTTGTTCCTAAAGATTTTGGTGCTTCAGAAAGTGGGAATACATTCAAAATTGACTCTATAGAAACCCCATACCTATGAGTATAAGCAGCAGCAATTTTTGGTGATGCCGCAGTCAAATGCTGACAATGTGGTAATAAAGTCCGTTCTATATAGTCACGTACCTTTATTTCCCCTTGATTTTCACTAGATTGAATTAATTCACCAATATGAAAATCCTCTGCATCAAAACCCAGCTTAGCATTATGTTTTTTTGCAGCAATAGCTGCTGCGGGTAAAGCTGCTAGACAATGTGCTATGTACAAGTCGGCAGATTCTTGTGCAGCTATTTTCGCTAATTTCATAGTAATAGGACTATGTGCCCAAATAGCTACAGATAAATGAGGAATCCAGCCAATATTTACTATTTTTCTTGCTATTTCTTGCTTTAGTCTCCGAATTATATAGCTTAATTTTGAACCATTATTCACCTGCACCCAAGACCAAGACACTTGAGATAGAAGAGTTTTATCTAATGGACGAATTGCTTCCATATAGTCTCCTGCAACTACCCGCACTTGATAACCTGCACCCTGTAGAGCATTTGCTTCTTTTACTAAACGAGGATTGGAAGCTACATGACCGGGACTTACTAAACAAATTCGTTGTTTTTTCATACTTGATAACCAGCAGTTTTTAGTCCATCAAGCAATTTTTCGACTAAGGTTCGACGATAATCAGACCATTGCCAACTAGCAGCTGTTTCTAAAGCTGCTTGACGCATCGCTCTGAGTTTTTGACGATTTTTCATGCACCAATTCATTGCTTCAGTTAATGCATCAATATCTCCTGCTGGAATTATTAAACCATTAACACCATGACGTACTAAGTCTGCTGCACCGGCTTTATCAGTAGTAATAACTGGTAATCCTTGAGCAAATGCTTCAGTAACAACCATACCAAAACCATCACAAAGAGTAGGAAATACCAGGACATCAGCTTGATAATAATGATTGTAAAGTTGAGAACGAGGTACAGTCCCAGAAAACTTGATAGAATCTGGCAAATTTTGAAGTGAAGAAGGTGCCAGCCCCATAGCCCCAAATACACTTAGTTTGGCTTTATCACCCGGTTTTAAATCTTTCCAAGCTTGCAATAGATAATGTGCGCCTTTACGAACGCTAAAAGTTCCAGCCCAAAGAAAATTAACAGGCTCATGTTCTTTAGTTCCTCCAGTGACCCCATTTTCACAAACTGGTGGTGCACCGTAGGGTATAACTCTAACTTTAGTCACATCCAAACCTGCATTCGCATAGGAAGCTTTAGTAAACTCAGAATTGGCAATAACTACATCTGCTAATTCCCATTCTCTTCTGCGATGCCGGGTGCGACGTTCTTGGAGAGACTTGACATACTTACGGTAAGGAGTAATTAATTCCGGAAAATGTCCTTCTTCTTTATGGAGAAGATTTTCCACAAAATCATGTTCTGGGGAAGGAACATCATAAATACGAGCAATTCCTTGTTTGCGAGCAGCCTCAAAAGTTCTCAAACTACCTGACTCATATCCATATACAGCCTTCACTTCGTCAAGAGCTTGACTTGCTACCCATTTATCAAATCCTGTAACTCCCCAATGGAAGAGAATATCGGTGAAACGCTTGTCTTTATCTACACGACTAAGTAAGTTGATAATTATTTCTCTCCAAGGATAAGTCATTACCAAGGATAGGGGAAATTCTGTAACCGCGCGACGTGATAACTGAGGAGCTAAATTATAGTTTAGTAACTTAGCAACATTACATAATGAATTACGCCATAATGCCTGAGGCTGGTCTGCAACAGTAGTAGCAAAACAAGATAACATTTCTGCTTCCGATAATGCTCTACCTACTTGTTGAACGAAAGGCGCAGGATTGATATGGGCTAGAGTAACTGGAATTGATTTATTTTTTACCATTTATTTCTTAATTTACAAAGTAAATAACGTCAAAGAATACTTAGAAAAAGCTATTTGATTAAACCGGGATTTAAGCATAATGCAGATGTAGTGTTTTGTCCCATTAATTTTGATATGTAAAACAATATTTGTAGTAACGCTTAAGCGTTTTAATATCAATAATTATTTAGGGCTAAAGCCGAACTAGAAAACCCTATTTATAGACAAAGGCTTGTATGCGTTTTGCTAATTTCCAACCAACGAAAGAAGACAACAACTTAAAGATGGGTCCTCCCAATGGTTTCACAGATGACCCACCAAATTCCTTAACTTTTAATTCTGCTTTCTTTCTTAAGTCCGGTACATCAGGATATACTTCATAAATGAATCGTTGAAATCTGGTTGCACATGTGTAACGTGTGCGAACACTATTTTCTATTTCCAGTAAATGTTTCATGCCAAGTTCAATCGATAGAAAACCTGATTTCCAAGCTTGAGTAGATTTAGAACCGCTTAAACTTCCGGAAATTCCCGATCTGTAGTACGATATCGCACCCCAACAAAATTTAACTCCTTGACTAGCTAAAATAACCCGACAAAAGTATTCACCATCATCATCTAAAGATAAATTTTCGTTCCACAAACCAGCCATCTGAGACAGTTTACGGGGAACTAACCAAGCAGCAGGATGCATCATATAGTGATTTTCCCAGGCACAAAGTAACCAATCAACAGGCAACATGTCAGCCCAAAGATTTTGAGGAACAAACAAGGCTTCTGAACAATTTTGATAAAATCTTGCCCATTCTCCTGCAATTAAGAAATCAGAAGTCGTATTTTCGCATAGTCTTACCTGACGCTCAATTTTGTCTGGTGCTAACAAGTCATCTGCATCTAAATATTGAATAAAATCTCCTTGAGCTTCTTGTAACGCTCTATTTCTAGCAGCACTAGCTCCTTTATTCGGTTGGCTAATTACTTTAATTTTGGTAGATGCATATTTTTTTGCTACTGCAAGAGTGTTATCTTTAGAGCCATCATCAACAATAATTATTTCAATATTGCTCCATGTCTGAGCTATAGCAGAATCTATTGTTTCAGAAATCCATTCTTCGCTATTATAAGCAGGTATAAGAATAGAGACCAATGTTGTCATAACTATCTAATATACAAAATTCTCATTATTGTTTAAGCGATCGCATTCCTATTGTTTTTCAAATGAAGTCAATACTAAACCATAGTACTGTATTAGTTGTATAAAATTTGCATAAATTCTACTTGTTATGTAAGATATGCTTCCAACCGTAACGGAAATACCAAGATTTAGAATCGGCAACATAATGATGTAAAACACCTTGAGGATTAATTACTTCTTCTCGTTGCGGCATAACTATGTATTCTTTTTCAGGAGCGAACGCACAAGGTTTACCAGCCATTAAAATAGCTGTAATAGCTTGTTCTTGGTAGTAATGAGTTCCTTCTTTCTCAATCATTTGCTTGCACCAGGACTCTAATTGCTCCCAGTCAATGTCGTCACTCTTCAAGCCACAAATTCCTACGTTTAATCTTTGTGGTATTTCTGCTTGTGCAAGAGAAGTCATTAATGCTTGTGAATATCCATAAGAATTTTCCACATCTATCATGTAACAAAACTCTTGGGGAGACTCTAACCAGTTGAGAAGAAATGTTGGATGATGAAAGAAAAGCATATCCGAGTCAAGAACTAATTTCCATCCACTAGAGGCAATATGAATGTCAATTAGTTTCCGCATATTTGGGTAATTTGCGCGACGTTCTCTCAGATAAGGAAATTTGCTAACCGGTAAAAATTTATCCAAGCGTTCTTCTATTTCTTTGATTGATACAACTTTGGTATCTGGAAAAATTCTTTTAATTTCCCAAATATACTTTTGTTCTAAAGTACCATCATCGTAAACTACTGGGCGTATGTTTACTTTTGCTTGTTGCACCATTGAATAAGCACAAAAACAAGTTTGATACCAAAATTTTTTACCAGTTAAAAAGTGAATTTCTAATGGTTTACCTGTTGTATATTCTTGAACTGGTTCCAGTTTATATGCAGCTGCTTCCATTTTTATTCGTGCCCGATCATCAATCATCATATTAATCGGACCTTTTCGGAAACATTTATCTAAAAAGCCTTTAGGAAGATGGTAAAGTCGATAAAGAATTACTCCAAATCCTAAAGCTTTTCCTGTTTTTCTAAGTGATTTGAGTATCATTTTGGTGGGAGAATCTATAAGATATCAGCTTGCCCTTCAAACATTCCACAAGCACCTTGCCAGCGTATATACGAAGCAGGGTTTTTCCAAGGTTGGTAATAGAAAAATGCTTTAATCTTACGTAATAAAACAGTCCAACGAGGAATTTTTTGCCAAAGTCGGATACCATGCACATCTAAAACTTGAATCCAAGAATGGGATGATGCTCGGTTTAAACGAGCTAGGTAATCCTTTGTTAAACGACTTGCAGGTATGATATGAGTTAGTTTGAGTTGAGGAAAATATCCAACTCCCCAACCATTTTCTAAAAGTGTCAAGACAATGTCGTTGTCTTCACCAGAAGTTAATTTTTTTCCGGTACGACCTAATGCTAATCTCAAACTATCACCAGTAATTCGCTTCACATAAATTTCTGCTGCTTGTTTGCGTATAACTAATCCAGCACCGATAGGAGCAAAATCTGGATAATATTTAGCAGAAGAATCTACTTTAATTAATTCAGTATCCCATAGAGAAATTTGAGCTTTATCTCCCAAGTCACGTATACCTAAAGGTGGATTAAGTTCAGCAAACCAGGGTTCTGGTTCTACTTCAAATTCTGGTAAGGATTTACCACCCATTGCACCTAAATCTGGATTTTCTTGAAAAATCTCAAGAGTGTTTTTCAGATATTCAGAGTCCAGAATATTATCATCATCAACAAACACAATTGTTTGGGCGATGGCTTCCCGAAAACCACATAGTCGAGCAGCTGTCAAACCTAGTTTATTTTCTCGAATATGGCGGGCTGATGGATGCCAATTTAGACGAATGTCCTGGGAAAGGAGTTTATCGCTAGCATTATCAATTAGTAGAAGCTCCCACTGATTCAAAGGTAAAGTCTGAGATTTGAGAGAAGCAAGAACTCTTTCTAAATTATTCCGTTTAGGATTATGCGTACAGATAATAACGCTGAGAGCTTTTTTCATAAATGTATTGTTTGTATTACGCCGTATTTAATCAGTATTCATTTCTGAAATAGTTTGAGCAATATTTCTACCAATTAATTTCCAGTTCATAAGAATCTATAAATTGACGACCACAATTAGCACATATGTAATTTTTCTTACTTTGTTTCTTGCCATTCTTGCGGATATGAGTTGATGCACACCTTAGGCATTTCATGACGATAGCTTGAATTCATACTTCCATTATGCAACGCCAAAAATTAAACAGTTCTTTTACCTAAAGAACGTCTTCTGCAAATAGCTCTTTCGTAACTTTCTTCTTGCAATTTACCAATTCGGTCAAGATTGTATTCTGATAGAACTCGATTACGTGCTGCTTCTCCAAGTTGCATTCTCAACTGAGGGTTTTCCAACAGTTCAATAACAGCTTGGGCAATTTTCTCAGGGCTCTTTGGAGGAATCAATCGTCCTACTTTTCCTCCATCCAGCATTTCAGCCATACCACCAGCGCTACTGCCTACAACTCCTCTTGCTGCAGCCATAGCTTCTAAACATACATTGGGGAAGTTTTCCCATAAACTGGGAAAAACGCAAATATCAGTTCTAGCTAACACAGAAGGGATAATATCCGGAGAAACTCCTCCAGTAAATTCTAGAGATTTTTTATATGAACTTAGTTTTCTCTCAATATACTGCTGCATATTGAGATTTGTTTGAGGAGAAGGTAAAGCAGGACCAACAAAACGAAAAATCGTTGCTGGATATTTTTTCAGAATAAAAGGAATTGCTTCAACAAGGTCAAGAATTCCCTTACGAATTTCTAATCTACCAATAAAAGTAACAACATTAGTATGTGTTTCAATAGGAATATCTAGCAGTTCTTGAGAAGGAACATAAGCATATGGAATATGAACCACTTTTTCACTAGGAAGCGACCAAGTTGTAATCAGTTGATTTCCAAGTGACAAAGATGGTGTGGCAACTTCATCAGCTTCGAGTGTATGAATTCTCTCGATATCAGAAATTGGGTCATATTGCCATTGAGGAAAAGGTTGCGGAATTCTACCGCGACGTAAGGCTCCTAAAACCCAACGAACTTTATCACTTGAAGACAATCCTACAAAATTCATTTTTCCTACTAAGAAGGTAGGAGTATGAAGTCTTACAATTAAAGGAATATCAGGAACTAAGTCTACAGATCCTTTAGCGCAGGCAGAAAACTCTGGACTTTCAATAACATCGAATTGAATAGTTTGATGTCTTTTTAAGAAAACGTTCTCAATACACTCAGAAAACTCCGAGCCTTTTTTAGCTATCACTCGATGTACCCATATTCCATTTTCTTCCTGAGAAATGGAACGATAGGGACTACCGCAGAAAACTTCTATGTGATGTCCTCGGCTATGCAATACTTTAGCAATTTGAAATACATAAGTTGCTATTCCACCAATCGCCGTATCAGGAGGGTATTCATAGCTAAATAATGCGATTTTCATAATTAGATATATTTACCTAAAAAGCCTTTTTTACTAATATTTAAAATTTCGGCATTGTATTTATTTGGCAACCATTACTAATTCTCACAATACCGTGGTCATGACGATAAGCCCACATTGCATCTTGAATAACTGCTGGATGTACTGTAAAACTAAAAGCATCTTCAGCTTCTAAATAACATTTTGGGTCGTTACTACGAAATATAAATAGACTTGCGTAGTATTTTCCTGGCATTAATTGTAAGCGTGTTAAATCAAAAGAAATCTGCATTTTATCTTTGAGTAAAAAAGGTGTTACACCTTCTTCAGAACTACAAACGCTAGAAACTAATGTACCGATTTCATCAAAAATACGTACTACTACAGCAGCATTAGAAAGTTTTTCATAGGCATTTAGTAAAATCTTTAAAATGTAATCATTATTGAATATTACAGCACCAGAAATTTCTTGAGTTTGTTTATCTAGCAGATTTACTTCTAGAAGCTCAATACCATTAGAACTAACTTGTTCTGAAAGATTATTCTGATCTTGACGTTCGTTAAGATACTGACGGACTCCTTCTTCTGCGGAACCTACAAATTTAACACCACCTTTATGCATCAAAACTGCTGAAGAACAAAGCTGACGTATTGCTGCCATATTATGACTAACAAATAAGACTGTACGTCCACTTTGAGCTACATCTTCCATTTTGCCTAAGCATTTATTCTGAAACTGTGCGTCTCCTACAGCCAGCACTTCATCCACAATCAAAATTTCTGGTTCTAAATGTGCTGCAACAGCAAACGCTAACCTGACATACATCCCAGATGAATATCTCTTAACTGGAGTATCTAAAAACTTTTCTATTTCTGCAAAGGCTACAATCTCATCAAACTTACGTTTTATTTCTTCCTTGCTCATCCCCAGAATGGCACCGTTAAGATAAATATTTTCTCTACCAGTTAATTCTGGATGAAAACCCGTTCCCACTTCCAACAAACTTGCAACTCGTCCGTTGATTTGAATTCGTCCCTTTGTTGGTTCGGTAATCCGGCTCAAAACTTTCAACAGCGTAGATTTTCCGGCACCGTTACGCCCAATTACCCCAACTCTGTCACCTTGTTTTATCTCAAAGCATACGTCTTTAAGTGCCCAGAACTCTTCTTTGGAATTTTGGATTTGCGATTTAGAATTTTGGAATGGTTTGAGCAAACCTTTGGCACCATTAACAATCACATCTCGCAATGCCGTATAATTTTCCTGTTTTTGGTGACCGATAATATATTTTTTACTCAGATTTTCAACGCGGATAGCAGTATCTGACATTTTTTGAGTTATGAATAATAGATTGTGCTATTTACAAGTATGTTTTTGATTCAATCAGATATGAGGGGTGTTTATTCTTTAATTCCTATTTAAATCACATCTGCAAATGTGCGTTCCATCTTGCGGAAGTACCAAATTCCAGTTATAAATAATAAGATAACTAATCCTAAAGACAAGGCAAATCCTGGCAAATATAGTTTCGATTCGCCACCTAAAATTGCCCAACGGAAGCCATCAATTACCCCTACCATTGGATTCAAGGAGTATAGCAAACGCCATTCTTCTGGAACGACACTGCTACTAAATCCGACTGGAGAGATATATAAACCAAATTGCACGATAAAAGGTACGATGTAGCGGAAATCTCTATACTTGACGTTGAGAGAAGCTAACCATAGCCCCGCTCCAACTGATGCAGCAAAAGCAATTGCAATAAATAATGGTAGCGTTAAAATGCGCCAAGTTGGGACAAAGTTATACCAAGCCATCAGCCCTAGTAGAATCATTCCCGATACCATGAAGTCTACGAAGCTAACAACGACTGCACTTGTAGGTACAACTAGGCGGGGAAAATAAACTTTGGACAGTAGGTTTGCATTATTAATTAAACTATTGCTACACTCACTTAGCGAATTAGCAAAAAATTGCCACGGTAACATCGCTGAGAAAACTAAGATAGGATAAGGCGCACCTTCGGAAGGTAACTTGGCTAAATTACCAAATACCACCGTAAATACAACCATCGTCAAAAAAGGACGAATTAAAGCCCAAGCAATTCCGATGACTGTTTGCTTATAGCGTACTAAGATATCCCGCCATGCTAGAAAGTAAAATAACTCTCTATACTTCCATAAATCTGTCCAATATTGTTTTTCTGTACGTCCTGCTTCAATAACTAATCCTTGTTGCGAGGCAATTTTTTTACTGTTCATTTTACATAATTACTTTCATACACATAGCTCGTGCTTTTAACTTTTATATAAAAGCTTTTGGGCTAATATTAATTAACAGTCAATTGATAATTTTAGAGACACCATTCCCCTACTTGACTCCTTCTTCATTAGATAAATTCATCTCTAGAAAAAGGTTGTTGCGGACGAACTGAGATTCAGCAATTAAGAGAACCATCAAAGCTCGGTACCTGTAATCAAAACAAGATATTTAATTATTTACTTGCAGTCAATTAAACAAGATTCAAAGGTAATTACTTAATAGTTTTCACCTAAGCTTCTATCACCACAAGATTATCAGAATTGAAAAAATATACTAGTCAATATAGACACAAAAATATATTTTTATTTACATTAGTTAACTTAGATAGTTTTGCCGAATTCCGATAGATATATATTACTAAATTGAAGCATAATTACTGAATTCTAAATGGGTTATGATGCTAATTACTAAGCAAAACTCTTGTATCAGTATTTTAATCAGCAAAAAAAAATTACATTAATGTTGTTCCCCGAGCTTGCTTGGAGGTAAATTCACTCACAGAAGGGTTTCTGTTTGGGTCATTTAAACCAGCAGCTTGCTGCCAAATTTCTTTTGGTGCTAGGGATAAACTGTAGGAATTGTCATGCTTGCGAAGGTGATACCACTTTGTTTCCTGGCAGTGTTTGCACCAAAAAGCTTCTAGCCACTCACCCTTAAGAAGAACAGCAGTTTGAGAAGCAACCAACATCAGAGCGTATTTACGCGCTAACCCACGCTCCTGCAGTTGTCCTGCTCTATCTGCGAACAAGGGGTATTTTTGACTGACGCTATCTATATAACAATTGTGTATGGGACAATAAATTGCTCGTCTTTTTGAGCGTTTTCGATTCCGTTTATATCTTTTCTGCATTCTATTTATTTTCCTGGAAAAAGCATCACTTAAATTTATTTTTGTCTGTTCAAAACGCTATTCATTATTCAAGCTTTTTACTGTGAGATATTGTGACCACAATTGAATTGCTAGAAAGTTTGGTTTTGATACTGATTTCGTTCTGTATACACCCTATAACTTCAAAAATCATAAACATTCTATTCAAGAATCACTTTTAATGATTATTTGTATCTAATATCAATCTTTACTAGATAGTTATACAGTTTTCCATATCATTTATAAATATCTGGAAAATTCATATAGCTAGTAGATGCTTTCAAAATATTTTCTAGCTGTAACACCAAATAATATTATCAAATCCATAATATAAAATTTGTTTAATAGATTATTTTTGTCAGAAAAAAATATTTTAGACATGAAGTTTATGTAAAGAATAAGTAACTAAAAAGTGAGTTATTAACTCTTGTTTATATAAGAAAAACTGATATAATTTTATTGAATTGTTGACTAGATTACTTATACTTTACCTAGCATAAGGCATTTACGTTAAAGGATAATTCATTCTCCTATTGTTCGGATTTTATAGCTAAACCAATTTAGTTCAACTAATTTAAGTTTGTTGAACAACGATAAAATTTTAGTACTAAACTGTTTTAAAACTATTACAAATTTACTTCGCATACCTCTGTCAAAGGTAGATATTATATGCAAGGTAACTACAAATCCATATCTTCCTTTGGATTGTTCCTAGTGCCATTGGTGGATTTGGTAATTATCTAATTCCTTTGATGGTGGGTGCTAGGGATATGGCTTTCCCGAAGCTCAATGCTATAGCCTTTTGGTTAAACCCGCCTGCTGGAGCTTTAGTTTTAGGTAGTTTCTTCTTCGGTGGTTCTCAATCAGGTTGGACAGCTTACCCACCTTTGAGCTTGGTGACGGCAAATACCGCTCAGAGTATGTGGATTCTAGCCATTGTTTTAGTTGGTACTTCCTCTATTTTGGGTTCCTTAAACTTTGTTGTTACCATTTGGAAGATGAAGGTTCCTTCCATGAAGTGGGACGAATTACCCCTATTTTGTTGGGCAATTTTAGCTACTTCATTGTTGGCGCTTGTTTCTACACCTGTATTAGCTGCTGGCTTAGTATTGCTGTTGTTTGATATCAATTTCGGTACTTCCTTTTTTAAACCAGATGCAGGCGGTAACGTGGTTATTTATCAGCATTTATTCTGGTTTTACTCTCATCCAGCAGTTTATTTAATGATTCTGCCCATCTTCGGCATTCTTTCCGAGGTGATTCCAGTTCATGCCCGCAAACCAATCTTTGGATATAAAGCGATTGCTTATTCTAGTTTGGCGATTTGTGTTGTGGGCTTGTTTGTGTGGGTTCATCATATGTTTCCGATTAATTAACATTCCCTAAAAGCTGTATATTGCTATATGACAGACATTGTAGGAGATAAACATTGTTTGTTCTGAACAATTTTAATGAATATCTAGGGAATAAAGACAATGAAAGCAGACATCTACCAAGAAGCATTTAAAGACTTTGAATCATCAGCTACAACAGACGGCAGCTACTTGGGTATAAATAAAGCACGACAAGAGTTAGAAGCACATATGGAAATGAAGATAGAAGAAAAATTAAAAGAAGCTAATTTACGACTTAAAGGAATTAATGCTAAAGTTTCCTTGACTCGGAAAGGTAATGCAGTACAGCTACGAGCTACGCTACCACTTAAACCAGGTGACGTTAGTACAAAAGGTAGACATACAAAACAGTATCAAATATCGCTTAATATTCCAGCAAACTTAGATGGATTAAAAACAGCAGAAGAAGAAGCCTATGAATTAAGTCGGTTAATATCGAGAAAGTGTTTTGAGTGGAATGACAAATATTTAGGGCGTAAAACCTCTGAGAATGTTGATATAACCTTTGGCGAAATATACGAAAAATTTGAAGATATATTCTTTCAATCGAGAAAAAGAGATATCAAAAGCGAACATACTTTAACTGAATATAAAAAAGTCTTTAAAAGAGAATTTCCACCTGATTTGATTGTAAACAAAAGTAATATAGAAAATTCTTTGAAAAAAGTTGATTCTAGCAGTAAAAGATTTCAAGCGCTTAAAGTGGCTAGCATTATTTGTAAATATTTAGAAATAGATATTGACTTTAAAACACTCAAGCTGCCGATAAAAGTCAAAAAAAGAGATATCCCTCAAGACAAGATAATCATTGATGGATTTTATGCATTTAATAAATACTGCGAAACTGACGAGCAGAAAAAAAAGCCTTATTGGAATACTTATTTAATATATAGACTTGCTTACGGATTAATAGCCACTTATGGATTGCGCCCTAGAGAAGTATTTAATCAACCCGATATTGATTGGTTTATGAGCGAAGATAATATCGATAACACTTGGAAAGTTCACAATGACAATAAAACGGGAGCAAGAGAAGTATTACCCTTTATACCGGAATGGATTGAACTATTTGATTTAAAAAATCAAAAGTCACTTGAATTACTTAAACAAAGAACAAATTTAATTAAGTGTTCTTCACAATTAACAATTATAGTAGACAAAAATTCTCAATGGTTTAAAAGAGTGGGATTAACATTTAAACCTTATGATTTACGTCATGCTTGTGCTATCAGAGCGCATTTACAAGGGATACCGATTAAAGCCGCAGCAGACAATTTAGGGCATTCTATAGAAATGCACACGAAAGTTTATCAAAAATGGTTTTCATTAGAAAATCGTAAAAAAGCAATTAATACGGCTTTAAGTGAAAAAGATGAATTAGAAATGCTCAGAGAAAAAAATCTAGAATTAGAAAATAAAGTAAAACTTTTAACCGTAGAATTAGAAAAATATAAATCGCAAGCAATTCTTACACAATTAATATTAAAATAATCAAAAAATATAACATAACGTACAAAGCTTGAGACTAAAATATAATTATTTTCAAGCTTTTTATTACCTATATAGATATACAACTTTAAAAGTTTTTTTTCAAGGAATATATAGTGAATATAATCATCATAAAATAACCATTATTGAGTAACTATAGGAAATATTTAAATATGAATTTAAGGAATATATAGAGAATAGTTATTCAAATAAACCATTATATGTATGCTAACTAAATAATTTAATAGTTCATCATATGTTTACCAGCGGAACCCCCGGCTGGATGCGGATGTTTTTTACCATCTCAACTTTAATTGTTGCCGTTCCCACGGGGATTAAAATATTTAGTTGGGTGGCGACTCTTTGGCAAGGAAAAATCCGCTATACAAGCGCGATGCTATTTGCCATCGGTTTGTTAATGATGTTCGTTTTAGGTGGTATTGGTGGCGTTACCTTGGGTACAGCACCATTCGACGGACACGTACACGATACTTATTACGTAGTTGCTCACTTCCACTATGTTTTATTCGGCGGTTCCGTATTTGGTATTTACGCTGCGATTTACCATTGGTTCCCTAAAATGACGGGAAGAATGATGAATGAAAGCTTGGGTAAAATTCATTTTGTTCTGACTTTCATCGGTACCAACTTGACATTCTTACCCATGCACGAACTGGGTTTACAAGGAATGCCTCGCCGAGTTGCCATGTACGATCCACAATTTGAAGCTATTAATGTTATTTGCACTTATGGTGCTTATCTATTGGCAGTATCGGTAATTCCTTTCACCATAAATGTTATTTGGAGTTGGATGGCTGGAGCAGAAGCTGGTGATAATCCTTGGAATGCTCTGACATTAGAATGGACAACCGCTTCTCCACCTGCAATTGAGAACTGGGAAGAATTACCAGTAGTAACTCATGGTCCTTACGATTACGGTATGGCAACAGAAGGTGAACCTTTGACAAACTCTACGGAAGCAGAAGCTGCTGCTTAAATCAATCATTTGCTCAGTCTCACCCCTCTCCTTACTAAGGAGAGGGGAAGGGGGTGAGGTTCCAAATCCAAAATCTAAAATCCACAAGATAATCAGGGATACAATATGGCGATCGCTACAGAAAATACACCAGCGCATCATGAAGAACACGCCGATTTACGAGTTGTGGGATTAATCACTTTTCTAATCTCAGAATCTTTAATGTTTGGTGGATTCTTTGCTACTTATTTGTTCTATCGAGGAACCACTGCAACTTGGCCACCCGAAGGAACAGAAGTAGAGTTATTATTACCGACAATCAACACCATCATTCTTGTGTCGAGCAGTTTCGTCATTCACTTCGGCGATTCCGCAATTAAAAAGAATGATGTCCAAGGAATGCGGAAATGGTACAAGATTACCGCAGTCATGGGAATAATTTTCTTACTTGGCCAAGTTTATGAATATCTAACTTTAGGATATGGACTAACTACTAACTTATTCTCCAACTGTTTTTACCTAATGACAGGATTCCACGGCTTACACGTATTCATCGGAGTCTTGTTAATTTTAGGTGTACTGTGGCGTTCCCGTCGCCCAGGACACTACAACGAACACAAACATACTGGAATCGAGATGGCAGAAATCTACTGGCACTTTGTAGATATCATCTGGATTGTACTTTTTACTCTGCTTTATATTCTTACTAGATTTTGAAAAATAGGTAATTGGGCATAGGGCATGGGGTATTGGTGATTGAAAAATATAATAACCATTACCAATTACCCATTACCCATTACCAATTACCAATCCCCACACAAAAATCATGCAAAACACAGACACAGAATTCTCCTGGTACGAGGTACCTGAAGATGTCAAGCAACTATTAGTATTAGCTGCTGACAATTGGGAAAATACCTCTGAATCCGAAAAATACATTAATCAAGCTTTAACAAAAACAGATAACAATATAGATGTTTTAATCTCAGCTTATAGATACTTTTATTACAAACAGAATTATCAAATGGCGCTGAAAACAGCCGAAAAAGTTAAGCATAAAGTAAAACAAACCGAAAAATTACCCGATGATTGGGAAAACTTAAAACCAGTATTAATTAAACGCAAAGAAGAACAAAATATCCGACTCTATTTAAATTCTTATGCTGCGACAGGATTAATTTTAGCTATATTAGGAAAAAAAGAAGAAGCTAAAGAAATTTGTAATAAAGTAAAAGGAATAGACGAGAAAAACGATTTTGGCGCTGGAATCTTATTTGACGTTTTAACACGTCCCCCAGAAGATGATGATGACTAAAAAAGTTAGTAATTAGGAGTGTAGATACGTAGAAGTGCTACGTCTCTAAAGTTAGGAGTTAAAAAATTAATATGAAATTAGATATTGAATATTATTCACTGATAACTGTTCACTGATAACTGTTCACTGTTCACTGTTCACTGATAACTGTTCACTGTTCACTGATTATGGAAGGAAAAGACTGGCTTGTAACATCAGATGGTGAATATCAAGTTTGTAAATCTGTAAGAACTTGGGATTTAATTACTGAGAATTATCGTCTTTATCGCTTTCTTACCGAACTAGAAGATATTCTCAAAAAACAATTAGGTGAGAACAATTATCTAGCAGAAATTCGGCAAATAGTCAGAAAATTGCTGGTTAATTCCTACTGGATAAAAATTCAACATCCCGAACCCGATACTAAAACCGGAACTTCTGTTAAACTTTTATATGATGAGTTAGGTTTTCCTTTTACAGTACAAACTGTAACCTTTACAAAAGGAACACAATCCAATATTCATAATCACGGAATTTGGGGAATCGTCGCGGTATTAAAAGGACAAGAAAAGAATACTATTTGGAAGCGAAATCCTAGCCCAGAATATCCAGATAAAATTGAAACCGCAGGAGAAATTATTTTAAATCCTGGGGATATTGTTAGTTTTGCACCCGGTGCAATTCATAGCGTCGAAGCAATGGAAGAACCAACCGTAACTTTTAATTTATACGGTGAAACTAGATCGAAAGAGCGTTTTGAATTTGACACTGTTAGTCATACCGCGAAGAATTTTTAATGAAAATTGTTAGTGGATAGTTGATAGTGGATAGTTGATAGTGGATAGTGGATAGTGGATAGTTGATAGTGGATAGTTGATAATTTATAACACTTAACCACCAACAATTAACAACTAACAACTAACTAACCATCAACAACTAACAACTAACAACTAACCACTAACATCTAACAACTAACAACTAACAACTAACTACCAACAACTAACTAGGAGATTATTATGGCAAAGGTAATATTTTACGAAAAAGCTGGATGTCGAAATAATACTAAACAAAAAACTTTATTAACAGCAGCCGGACATCAAGTTGAAGCGCATAATATTTTAGAAGAAAAATGGACTAAACAACGTTTGCGCTGGTTTTTCAACAATCGTCCTATAAAAGATTGGTTCAACCCTTCTGCACCTAGAATCAAATCTGGTGAAATCAACCCCGAACAGATAGACGAAGAAACAGCTTTAAATTTAATGTTAGAGGAACCGTTGTTAATTCGCCGCCCTTTAATTCAAGTGGGTTATCGCGGTGAAATCGGTTTCGATACCCAAGTTATTGAAAATTGGATTGGTTTAACTCCTAAGGATGAGACTTTACAGGAAGTTAGTCAAAAGTTGATGAGTCAGGATTTACAAGGTTGCGCTCATAATCATCAGCATCATCATCATTGATATTGGGTAATTGCTAATTGGTAATCGGTAATTGGTTTTCCGTAGATAAATTTGAGTTGGAATTTAGGAGCCGGATATCTTGAAGATGTCCGGTTTTTTTTGTTTTGCGTGTTGTTGAGTGGGTTAGAGTTGTATAGTTAAATAGCTATTTTCAGTTTATGGATATTAAAGAATAATTAGAAAGGTAAGCTGCTGGAGAAAGAAATTTCTCTAAGAAAAATTGTAATAAATATAGCATAAAATTACGATTGTATACTTGTACGCATATTGTTTTATACTTTAAAATTACCTTCAAATCATCAGTTGTTTGTCAATCAGCACCCTTCGCAAAGCCTTTTTTCAATTTAATAATTACTTTACTGAAGCCTGAAATCCTTGTCATAAGATGGGTTTATCTAGATAAATTGCACTTGTGGATATGTTGGGATCAAACTCAAATCTTTTCATAACCCGGATTCTTAACATCGGAAATATTAAAGTTTTGTTAATAAAATGTTTTTTTTATACGTTGTTCCCTAATATGATTTTGTGATAGAAAATAGTAATCAATGAGACTCTAGAAATCCTCATTGATTGTTGGAAAATCTATCTCACTGCTTTCTTTGTTCCCTGTTGCTTCTCTCAATCAATTATTTCAATCTCAAACCGGATTACGCAAAGTAAAATGATACTCGGCTGAGTCAAATCATACTTAAAGGTAATCTACTAATGACCGAAAAATTCAAAGGTACAATCAGTCTCGACATTCGCGATTCCGTTCCAGATTGGGGACCTTATGCGGAAACAAAAGCCCCCAAAGATTCACCAAACATTCTTTATATCGTGATTGACGATACAGGATTCGGCGCTTGGGATGTATTTGGTGGCAAAATCAAGATGCCCAATCTTCAGCGTATTGTTGATAAAGGGTTGATGTATACGAACTTCCATACAACCGCCTTATGTTCTCCCACTCGTTCCTCTTTATTGAATGGAAGGAATGCTACCAGTAATGGCATGTCTTGTATTGAAGAAGCCACTACTGGATTTCCTGGCAATAATGGGCGTATCCCCTTTGAAAATGCTCTAATTCCAGCAGTTTTAGGAGAAAAAGGTTGGAGTACTTTTGCTGTCGGTAAATGGCACTTAGCACCTGAAGAAGAAGCGAACATGGCAGCCAATAAGCGTAATTGGCCTGTTGGTCGTGGTTTTGAACGCTATTACGGATTTTTAGGGGGAGAAACGGATCAATGGTATCCCGATATTGTCTATGACAATCATTTCATTGAGCCTCCTTACGTACCGGATATGGACGACCCCGAGAAAGGTTATCATCTTTCCAAAGACTTGGTTGATAAGGCAATTTCCTTTATCCAAGATACAACTGCGATCGCCCCAGATAAACCTTGGCTGATGTACTTCTCTCCTGGTGCAAATCATGCTCCTCATCAAATTTGGCCGCAGAAGATTATCGATTATGGTTACAACACGACATTAAGTTACTCTGAAAATTCCAAAGATACCTCCTTTGAAAACACTAGTGTATTTAAAGATGGCTATGAAGTCTATCGTAAAGATGTTCTTGACAAAATGAAAGAGTTGGGAATCTTCAGCGATAAAGATTTAAACCCATCTGAGATCAACCCTCATAACGAAGGTGTCCTTGATGTCAATTATGACGGTGATTTGACATCGGACGACATTGTTGGAGTTCCTGAAGGGAAGAATTGGCCCGAAACCGATTATGTCAGACCTTGGGATAGTTTAAACGGACAAGAGAAGGCTTTATTTATCCGTATGGCTGAAATTTATGCAGCCTTCTCCACTTATACCGACGAACAAATCGGTCGTTTGCTGGACTTTCTGGAAAAAACTGGACAGATGGAGAATACCATTATTGTTGCCGTTGCTGACAATGGTGCCAGTGCTGAAGGTGGTCCCAATGGCTCAGTCAACGAGAATCTATTCTTTAATGACATTCCTGATAACTTTGACAACAACTTCGCTCTTCTTCAAGATTTAGGAACCCTCAAAACTTACAACCACTATCCTACAGGTTGGGCTTGGGGCTTTGATACTCCTTTCAAATACTGGAAACGTTGGTCTGGTTATGAAGGTGGTGCTGCGACTCCTTTAATCATGTGTGGTCCTGGTATTAAGGATAGCGATTTGAGGAAAGCTGAATTCGGTATTCGCAAACAGTATATTCATGCCGTTGATATAGTGCCGACGCTTTACGACATGATTGGTATAGAACCTCCAGATGTAGTAAAGGGCTACACCCAAAACCCCATTGAAGGTATCAGCTTTAAATACACCTTTGCGGAAGATTTCGGTAAACCTGAGTATCAACTTGCCTACGCAATCAAAGATGATAACCCTTTAAAACCAGAGAAAGTCCGAGAAACTCAGTTCTATTCCATGCTGGGAACACGGGGGATTTGGTATAAAGGCTGGCACGCTAATACAGTTCATGCTCCCACTCCTTCTGATTGGAGTAACTTTGAGAAAGATATTTGGGAACTATACTGTATGGATGGTGATCAGGAATTAGGATTACCTGCAGATCCAACCCAATCAAGAAATCTAGCCGATAAGTTTCCCGACAAGCTAGAACTGATGAAAAATATCTGGTTCTTGCAAGCAGGATTGTATAATGGAATTCCCCTTGATGACCGCTCAACTTCTGAAGTGTTGGGAGAAGTACGTCCTCAGTTGAGTCCAACTCCATTTGAAAATAGTACAGATCCTAACGATAAATTTAGCTATACCTACTATCCAGGAGGCTCGGAAATTCCCGAAGCAGTAGCCCCCAATATTCGGACTCGCTCTTATGAGATTGAAGCAATTGTTAATGTCGGCGATTCCACAGAGCTAAAAGGGGTTCTTATGGCTCATGGAGGACGTTTTGGTGGACACAGTTTCTATATTCATGACAATCAACTTTGTTATGTCTATAACTGGCTAGGACAAAGAGAACAGAAGGTTAGTACTTCACTCCCAAACGATCTTAGTGGTGAGATAAAACTTAAAGTTAAATTTAACAAAAGTTCTGCCCAAGGAGAAGATGCTAATCTTGATACAAATACCTACGGTGGTAGTACTTTAGGTACTGTTCAAATGTACATTGATGGTAAACCACAAACTGAAACGTGGGAATTGAAAGATGAAGGCAATTGGGTTGACTGGAGCAAAGAGTGGAAAGGCAGAAACCAGTTGATAACTCAACCTGGTAAGTTTGCTCTCTCTGGAGAAGGATTCAATATTGGTCGAGATGGTGGACAACCTGTATCATCCGACTACGAAAATAGTCTTCCCTATGAGTTTGAAGGAGCCACTCTGGAAAAAGTTGTTGTTACTATTTATAACGATGCTGATGCTGCAAATACCGATCTAGAATATGCAGCTATGTTATCCCGTGACTAGTCTTCTGAATTCATAGCATAATCATTGGTTTGCACTCAAAACCAGTAGGGGTAATTGATAAGTTGCCCCTATAAAAAACTTCAATTTTATTTTAGATTTATCAACTTTGAAATGATTAACAGAAAAATGGGAGTGTTTTTTCTTTCACTTCTGCTTTCAGTCTTTTGCTTAGGCAGCATTTTTCCAAGTTTTCCAGCTTATGCTTCAAACGAAGCTTTAACGTCGTGGAATGAAGGTGATAACAAAACAGAGATAATCGCTTTTGTGGAACAAATCATCGATTCCACTAACCCTAAGTATGTACCACCAGAAGAGCGTGTAGCTGTCTTTGATAATGATGGAACTTTATGGGCTGAACGACCACAATATTTCCAACTAGATTTTATTGAAGCCCAGCCCAAATCTGTATCTCAAATCAAATTCAATAAACTACCTAAAACCACTCAAAAAGAACTAGATACTAATAGAGATAGCAAAATTGATTCTGATGAGATAAAAGTGGTTTTAAATGACATTGCTGTTTTTGAAGGAATTGGCACTGAAGAATATATTGCCCTCGCACAAAATTTTGTTTATAACACCAATCACGATGACCTTTCTTTCGGGAATAATCAACAATATCAAAGGTTTGATGCTAAATATAAAGACCTGACTTATAAACCTGTAATTGAGTTAGTCAATTACCTCAAAGATAATGGCTTTAAAGTATATATCTGTTCTGGTGGTGGCGTTGATTTTGTACGCTCATTTGCTAAAGATGCCTATGGTATTCCCCCAGAAGAAGTAATAGGTTCTGCAATTAAAACAAAGTTTGACAGAGAGTTTGGCGGAAAGGTTATTCGTCAAGCATTTCTAGGTCAATATAATGATAAATTTGGTAAACCTGTTGGCATTGAACGTCATATTGGTAAAAGACCAATTATTGCCGTAGGTAACTCCAGTGGCGATTATGAAATGTTTCAATATACCGATGTTGGGGTGGATAAATCTTTGATTGTGCTCATTAATCACGATGATTGTAATCGGGAATATGAATACAACAATATCCCAGGTGAAACTGATGGAACTGAACCTCTGAATAAATCTCTAGACGAAGCTCAAAACCGTGAAAATTGGAAAGTGGTTAGTATGAAAAACGATTTCAACACCATTTTTGAATCAAACTTACCACCACGAGAAAATCTATCTTGCCAAGCTTCGTAGATTTACTAGTCCTGTTCTATAATCTTCTACAGGACTTAGTTATGTATCAGTTAGAGATATCCTTTCACAAGTAATAAGTTATAAGTTATAAGTTATAAGTTATAACTTATAAATTATAAGTAACACCTCTCCCGGCATGGTAGAGGATTTAAGTAATGAATTTTGTTTTTATTTGTCTTTTAATGAAGAAAAGGTATACCATACTTCAGACTTTATTCATTACTTCTTACTTCTTACTTCTTACTTCTTACTTCTTACTTAAGCCCTTGGGGCTTTGGTCATTTTTATATAGCAAGTATTAAGAACCGATTCAAATGACTTCAACAAAATCACAAGTATCTAAAAAACCGTTCTCAAATCCTGGAAAACCTCCCCATAAAGATATGGTATGGATTCCCGGTAAAACTTTCCAGATGGGTTCAGATAACCGCAAATACCCAGAAGAAGGGCCAGTTCACACAGTAACCGTTAGCGGCTTCTGGATAGATTGCTATGTAGTAACTAATAAAAAATTTCAGAAATTTGTCAAAGAAACGGGATATGTTACCTTTGCGGAAAAGCCCCCAAGAGCAGAGGATTATCCTAATGCCGATCCAGAAATGTTATTACCAGGATCCGCAGTATTTATCAAACCCGATCGCCCAGTTAATCCTCGAACTTTATGCTGGTGGCAGTATATACCCGGTGCTAACTGGCGACATCCCGAAGGACCACGGAGCTCTATTAAAGGCAGAGAAAACTACCCAGTGGTGCACATTGTCTATGAAGATGCCCTTGCTTATGCTAAATGGGCAGGAAAAGAACTACCCACCGAAGCACAATGGGAATTAGCAGCACGAGGTGGGTTAGAAGGAGCTACTTTTGCTTGGGGACACGAATTTATACCCAAGGGTAAGGTAATGGCAAACACTTGGCAAGGAAGGTTTCCTTGGGAAAATCTGAAATCAAAACCTCCAGGAATAGAAGCTGTTGGTAACTATCCTCCCAATGGCTATGGACTTTATGACATCATTGGTAATGTGTGGGAGTGGACAAAGGATTGGTATCGGGAACGACATCCAGAAAATCCGGTCAAACCTTGCTGTACACCCAAAAATCCTAGAGGTGGAACAGAAGAAGAAAGCTACAATCCTAAGCTATCATCTTCAATGCAGAAACCACGTAAAGTCCTCAAAGGAGGCTCTTTCCTCTGTGCCCCTAACTACTGTGCCCGCTATCGTCCAGCCGCTCGACATCCAGAGGATATCGATACTTCTACCAACCACATCGGCTTTCGGACGATTGTTTGTCCTGATTAGTTCTTGTATGATTTTTCTGGATATTCACCTATTTAACCAAACAATATGCTTCAATCAAAACCCGAATGTTGGGTTACGACGCTTTTACATTCTTCGTAAACCATAAATTGATTCGTGCGTCTAACCCAACCTACAAGACTTTATCGAAGTTCGTAGGTTGGGTTGAACGAAGAGAAACCCAACATTATCTTACAAACCAAACAAAATAATTCAAATAATTTCAATCTTTAACCAAACAATAGGCTTCAATCAAAACTCTGATGTTGGGTTACGACGCTTCTATACTAATGGTTAACAACAAATTGAACCGTGCGTCTAACCCAACCTACAAGACTTTATCGAAGTTCGTAGGTTGGGTTGAACGAAGAGAAACCCAACATTATCTTACAAACCAAACACAACAATTCAAATAAATTCAATTTTTAAGCAAACAATAGACATCAATCAATACTCGGATGTTGGGTTACGACGCTTTTATACTCTTGGTTAACAAAAAATTAATTCCTGCGTCTAACCCAACCTACAAGACTTTATTTTTTTTACAAACATAATTTTTTCAGTTCGTAGTTCGTAGTTCGTAGGTTGGGTTGAACGAAGAGAAACCCAACATTATCTTACAAACCAAACAAAATAATTCAAATAATTTCAATCTTTAACCAAACAATAGGCTTCAATCAAAACTCTGATGTTGGGTTACGACGCTTCTATAC
>JBCBPQ010000029.1:0-46820 GCA_039820645.1 Cyanobacteria bacterium J06633_8
AAACACTTGCGGTGGACGGGTTCCCCGGCATAAGCAAAGTGTTGAACCCGAAGGGGTTCCCCGACTTGTAGCAAGTGGCGTGGATTTAGGGGGATCTAAAAATTTGTGGTTGTATTTATGACTTCCCAAACATCCTCTAAAATCTAAAATCTAAAATCTAAAATTCTTATGATTCTTACTATAGAAAATATTCTGACAGATGAAGAATTAGAAGCAATTACTTCTAAACTTCAAGATGCTGAGTTTGTAGACGGTAAGCTAACAGCAGGATGGTTTGCGAAACAAGTTAAAAATAATACTCAACTATCCGGAAGTGCAGAAGGTAGTCGGGAACTGAGAACTATTGCAATTAAAGCAATTCAACGCAATCCGCTATTTCAAGCAGCAGTTAAACCAAAAATTATTCGTCCTATTCTTTTCAGTTGTTATGAACCAGGTATGTATTACGGCTCTCACGTCGATAACGCAATAATGGGTGGTGAAAAATCGATACGTTCCGATGTTTCATTTACCTTATTCCTAAACTCTCCTTCAAGTTACAAAGGTGGAGAATTGGTTATCGACACAAGTTTAGGAGAGCAAGTTTTCAAATTAGAAGCAGGCTCTATGGTTGTATATCCTTCAACAACCTTGCATCGAGTTGAAAAAGTAGTAGAAGGAAAACGTCTAGCAGCAGTTAGTTGGGTACAAAGCTTCGTTCGCGAACCATCCGAACGCGAAATTTTATTTGATTTAGATACAGCCAAACAGGTGATGTTTCACAAACATGGTAAAACACCAGAATTTGACCTAATTAGTAAAACCCACGCTAACTTACTACGAAAATGGGCAGAAGTTTAGACAGTTAACAGTGAACAGTGAACAGTTAAGAGTGAACAGTAAATATAGTTATTCCAATTAATTACCCTATAACGAGAGTCTTGTTGCTGAGCTTAGTACTTAACCAGAATTAATCCGATGGGTAATACCGAGCAACTTTATAACCTGTTTTTCTGCATATGCTCGCTAATAACTGCTAACTGTTCACTGTCATGGTACTGCTCACTGTTAACTGCTAACTGTTCACTGTTAACTGTCATGGTACTGTTAACTAAATTGTTCTTCCGCATCAAGATTAAATAATTTGTGTAGAGTTTGCATACAGTGCCTTCTGGCTTCGACATCTTGCTGCGCTCTCAACTGTACCATTGGGTCGTGTAATATTTTATTTACGATGCCTCGCGTTAGGGCTTCAATAACATCTTGGTGTTTTTCGCCAAATTCCGAACCTAATCTTGAT
This sequence comes from Cyanobacteria bacterium J06633_8, assembly GCA_039820645.1. Lineage (GTDB taxonomy): Bacteria > Cyanobacteriota > Cyanobacteriia > Cyanobacteriales > Nostocaceae > Rivularia. Next base: position 1,280 of record JBCBPQ010000029.1, read on the forward strand.
AAAGCTTTCTCTAATTCTTGCTCGCGGATAGTTTCTATTTTGTTTCGTAAAGAACTAATGGTAGAAACTGTTTCGAGACTGCGCCACCAAATTTCAAAAGCTTCTACTTCTTGCTCTAAAATTCCTTCTGCTTCCAGTGCCATTTTTCGACGACTTTCTTGGTTTTGCGCCACTACAGCTTTCAAATCGTCAACATTAAACGCTTGTACGTTATCTAATTCGTTGACATCGGAATGAACGTTACGCGGTACAGAAATATCAAACAGCATTAAAGAGCGAGTGGGTTCTAAAACCAATTCTAATTTGCTGCGGTCAAGTATTGGCTCAGTTGCAGAAGTACTTGTGAATACTAAATCGCTCTCGTTAATTACCGGCATCATTTCTTCGAGAGGCTGAGTCCGAATAGTACAAGCACTAAATTTGCTTGCTAATTCCTCAGCCCTTTTCATAGAGCGATTTAAAATACAAATTTCATCGGCACCTTTTGATATTAAATGCTTTACTAGCAAACGCGACATTTTGCCAGCGCCAACAATGGTAACTCTGGCTGCCCCTAAAGAAGGCACTTTTATCTGAGCCAATTCTACGGCAGCAGAACTGATAGAAACTGCACCAGTGCCAATACTAGTTTCGCTACGCACGCGCTTACCGGCAGTGATTGCTTGTTTAAATAATTTATTTAAAACTGTTTTGATGCCTTTGTATTGTTGACCAATTTTGTGAGTTGTTTTTACTTGAGCAAGAATTTGTCCTTCTCCTAGTACCAAGCTATCCAAACCACTACTAACTCGCATTAAATGCATTACCGCATCTTGATGGAGCAGCATAAATAAATGAGGTCTTAAAGAGTTGACAGGCAATTTACTGTATTCCGATAGAAATTGAGTTACTTCTCGGATACCTTGTTCGCTTTCTTGAGCAACGATATAAATTTCTAAACGATTACAAGTACTGAGAATTGTAACTTCTTCGATGCTGGGATAGCTTAACAGGTGAGCTATTGCGCCTTCTGTTTGTGGTTCGGGAATGCTTAGTTTTTCTCGAACTTCTACTGGGGCTGTTTTGTGACTTAACCCTACGACTGCTATATGCATTACTTTAAATGGTAATTACTAACAATTTATTGATAGTTGATAAAAGAAATGGGGCATGGGGAATTGAAAAAGTTATGAGTCATGAATTATGGGCTATATGAATCAAAGATTTCTTCTATCCTGTAAAGGTTTTAAGATTTATCCTCAATCGCGATTTTGATTTGAGGTTATCAATACATTGACAGGAGATACAGCAATTTACAAGAAAATGATGTACAGATTTACATACTAAAACTCTTGGGGCATAGAAAGCAGCCCGCGTAAAGGTTTGTTTCCCCCGTTCATCGGAGGTGGAGCTTAGTTTGGGGGAAGAATATCTTCCCCGAAGTTTGGGGGAAGATACTCTTCCCCCCAACTTCTCTCCCCCAACTTCTCTTTATAAGCGGCTGTCGAACATCTTTGCTTGTCCGAATGGACTTCACAAAAATGAAATATGCTGTAATTTGAGAATTTAATTCAAAATACGACGGTAAGTTACAAATTAAAGATTTTGAACTCTTAATTCTTAACTTCTGACTCTTAACTCCTAACTCTTTAGTTAAGACTTATGGTTTGTGGACTATCAAACATATGAATGGTATCGACAAACCGAGCAGTTTGAGATTGGCTGGAAATTACTAAGCTTTGAGTTCTAGCACCTCCGTGGAAGAAACGAACCCCTTCCATTAAAGTGCCGGGAGTAATACCGCAAGCAGCAAAGAGTACGTTCTCACCGTTAGCTAGTTCTTCGGCAGTATAAACTTTATCTGGGTCATTGATGCCCATTTCTTTAAGTCTTGCCAGGTTGCTTTCCTTGCTTTCTCCGATTAAACCTGTTTTTACTATTTCTGGATCGTAAATCAATTGTCCTTGGAAGTGTCCACCCAAGCAGCGCATTGCAGCCGCAGAAATTACACCTTCAGGAGCCGCACCAATACCCATTAATGCATGAATATTTGTACCTTCAAAACCGCAGGAAATTGCAGCAGAAACGTCACCATCGCTAATTAAACGTACTCTAGCACCTGCTTGGCGAATTTCCGCAATTAGGTCTTTGTGACGGGGACGATCCATCACTACTACTACCAATTCCTCAACGGAGCGATTTAAGCACTCAGATAAAATCTTCAGGTTTTCAGTGGCAGACTTATCGATATCTACTTTGCCTCTTGCTTGTGATGGTGCTGCTAGCTTTTTCATGTAAAAGTCGGGTGCAGCAAACAACCCACCTTTCTCGGAAATTGCTAATACAGCCATTGAGCCGTTTTGACCGTATGCAACTAGGTTGGTACCTTCACAAGGGTCAACTGCGATATCAATTTCAACTAACTCATCGGGGTTACAGTAACTTTTGGCATCTTCACGAGTACAAATTCCCACTTCTTCACCAATGTAAAGCATGGGAGCGTCATCGCGTTCGCCTTCTCCAATCACAATGCGCCCGCGCATGTAGATTTTATTCATTCTTTCCCGCATAGCTTCTACAGCTACTTGGTCGGCGGTATTCTTCTCGCCTTTACCCATCCAACGAGAACTAGCGATCGCCGCTTGCTCTACTACTTCAATAATCTCTAATCCAAGAGTATTTTCCACTTCGATCTGCCCTCTCAATTGCTTGCGAAACGCGGTATTTGCGAATTGCGATTTCAGTTATCCAGTCTACCAAAGGGCGGATACCACTGGAAATCCGTCTTGCCTTCGGTTTTTGTTAAGTTTTGCTGCCGAAGATATTTCTGGCACCAAAGGAGGGAGCATATACAAAGTTTTTTTTAAGTATTTTTTCTGGCATTATTTGAAACTGAATTGTAAGTATATTAGTTTTAAAATGGCTTATTTTTTCTACCATGCAATTTTATAGATATAATTTTTTTTTGATTTATTTGATTTAGATCAAAGCTTTACAAATAAAACAGGACTTACGCAATTGTCACAAGACTCAGATGGTGCGTGACACCAAAAGCCTTATCACTACGTTCACAATTAATCAAAGTGTCACAGCACCCTACAAAGAAAATGTGCCGGTTGCGTAAGTCCTATAAAAATATTTGAATTGAATAACGGTATTACTAATGGTAAATTTTTCCCTATAAAAACTTATTTTTAAATAGGAAGTACATTTATCAATATACTTATTCAAAATCATACAAATAATTTTAGTTACATAAAAAAACACGGTAACACCTAATTAAACTAGTGTTACATTTCTATGCACATGCAATTTAAAAAGAGAAGCATAAATAATTTCTCAATATGAAACAGCATTGTTTCTGATTGAAATGCTTCAAAGCTATTTATCGTAAATAAGTAAGATTACAAAGTACTACTAATGGGACAGACAAGTAGTGCGTTAGTGCAACGTTAACCCAGTCAAGTACTAATGTTTACGCTTATTTAATACTATCTGCTAGGCTAAAAAGTATCATAATACCTTGTAATTAAATAATAAGCATATGTTCGATTTTCTCAATCCACTTTTAGGTCGTCATCCCGAACAAATCAAAGCGAACGTAGAAATTTATACTTGGCAAACCTGTCCCTATTGCATCCGCGCAAAAATGTTGTTGTGGTGGAAAGGCGTTAAATTCACCGAATACAAGATAGACGGAGACGCAGTAGCCAGAAATGCAATGGCAGAACGCGCTAACGGAGGACGTACTTTACCCCAGATTTTTATTAATAATCAACATGTTGGTGGTTGTGACGAATTGTATCAATTAGATACTCAAGGTCAGCTTGATTCTTTGTTAAACCAGCCCGCAACAGTTTAATATAAATCTTTTTTCGCTAACGAAAATATAATCCTCAAAACCCGGTTATTTCAAAAAAATCGGGCTTTTATTTTTGTTTTTATTCTTTATATAGCATTTATCAAGCAAAGTACGGTACAGCAATTAATCACCCCGATAAAGCTGTACTTCATCCCCCCCCTCTCCTTACTAAGGAGAGGGGTTGGGGGTGAGGTTTTGAGATGTACCTCACCAGACTGGGAAACGCTATAAATACAAAAAGCCATAACCGCTAATTTCTAACTCCCGAACAATATTAAGAATATGTTAAGTAGTTATTCGGAATATCTTATACATAGAAAATGGATGGAACAAGCTCTCAGCCTGTCTCAACTGGCGGGAGATGCAGGAGAAGTACCTGTAGGCGCTGTTATTATTGACTCGTCTCAGAAATTGATTGCAGAAGGTGAAAATAGAAAACAACGCGACAACGATCCCACCGCTCATGCGGAAATTCTCGCTATACGAGAAGCAACGGCTAAGTTACAAAGTTGGCGGCTCCATGAATGTACTATCTACGTTACTCTCGAACCTTGTCCGATGTGTGCTGGTGCCATTGTGCAATCCCGTATAGGTCTATTAGTCTATGGAGTAGACGACCCGAAAACTGGTGCAATTCGCACTGTTGTCAATATTCCTGATAGTGCAGCTTCTAATCACCGTTTGCGTGTAATTGGAGGCATCTTAGAATCTGACTGTCGCTCCTCATTACAAGCTTGGTTTGCTAATCGGCGACATAGCACAAGATAAAGGACAGAGGTAAAACTGTCCAGTCAGTGCTACAAAAGTCAGGAGAGAAAATTTACGGTGTTACTAATCAAGAATTCTTTACATTTTGATTTACTTAATATTCACCAGTCACCGTGATGATGGAATTTGATTCGATATTTGATACCGGCAGACAAAAAACAGTCAATAGTAAAATAACGGCTACATTGGCTGAAACTAATTCGCGAATTTCTCCTTGGTTGAGTTCTCTGACTTATCTACTGGCAGGAAATATACTTTTGCCTTTGTACTTTAGTCAAATAACAATTGTCGGACAGGAAAATTTACCTAAAAGCGGTCCCGTAATCTTGGCTCCTACTCATAAAGCACGTTGGGATTCCTTACTTTTGCCTTATGCAACAGGACGTGGAGTCAGCGGACGAGATTTGCGTTTTATGGTTACTAGTACCGAGTGCCGGGGTTTTCAAGGTTGGTTTGTTCGGCGATTGGGAGGATTTCCCGTCAATTCACAACGTCCTTCAATTACAACTCTTCGCCATACTGTGGAATTACTTAAGCGCGGCGAAATGTTAGTTATTTATCCTGAAGGTGGTATTTTTCGCGATCACGAAGTTCATCCACTAAAACCTGGAATTGGACGTTTGGCTTTGAGTGCCGAATCATCCGAACCTGGTTTAGGAGTGAAAATTGTACCTATTTGTTTTAATTACAGTCACCCTTATCCCGATTGGGGTACTGATGTAAGCATCAGTATTGCTCCGGCAATTAAAGTTTGTGACTACACTCAAGGCTGTGTAAAGCAGAATGCGAAGAAGCTTACAGATGATTTGGCTCACGCGCTTCAACAACTAAATTATCAATATGACGATTTAGCTAGTAGTGCTTTCATGCAAATAGAAAGTTAGTTGTTAGTTGTTAGTCGTTAGTCGTTAGTCGTTAGTCGTTAATCAACTAACTGCATTTTGTGAATAATTGACAAAGAAAGTTCCCAATTCTTTAGTTTGCCAACATCTTGTGGTGCTGTATCAACAACCCATAATTGCCAGTTTCCTTTAGCTGACTGATTAAGTAAATTTTCTAATACTGGATGGGTTTGGACTGAATAAGTAGTAAGTAAATCCTTGCGACGACCTAAAGTACGACTTTGCAGCAAAACCGTTTGATTGTTGGGGGCTATTAAATAAATTTCCAGATCGCTTAAAAATTCATGGGTGATGTTAACGCTTACTTGAATATCGCGAACATTGCCAGAGTCGGTTACATTAATTCTACTTTTTATTCCTTGCTTGTCATTGTCGGGAATAGACAATACAGCATTGTTACGCCCTTCTATAAATTTGGCTGGAACTATGGAATTTGCTCGAAGTTTTTGTGCTGCTTTTACTGCCGATAGCGCATTCACTTTGCCGTAACCGAACCATTTTGAATGACCGTTATCATCGTAACTTCCGTAACGCAAACCTAACTGTGCATCGGCTTCAAAATCAACTATTTTATCTGCGGTTTCTTCAAGTATGCGTTTTACTTGCATAACTGTTAAGTCAGGGTTTACTGACAAAATTAGTGCTGCAACTCCAGCAACTACCGGAGTGGCGCTAGAAGTACCGCCAAAATAAGCAGTAAAATCGCCTTTTGTGTAGCCTGCTGCTCCTAATTGATCTGTTGTAAACATTCCTCGCCCCGGAAGCGAAGCTGAAATAGCTGGTTGGCTATAAACAAAACCCGTTTGCTCAAACCACATACCGGGCTGAGCGTTATTGCTTGGCGCGCATAAAGAAATATTTGTACCCCAATTACTGTAAGCAGCTTTTTTATTCAAGCTTGTAGAGGCAGAAACAGTAATTACATCAGGATGTACGGCAAATCCACTTAGCCACCTTGTTTTCCCAGTTACTATATTTTTGACCCAGCCGCGTTCGTAAACTGTGCCATTAATAGGACGATTGGCATTACCCGCAGCAAATAAAATTATGCAACCCTTGCCATTGCGACCTTTCGTTGCAGCGCGAGTAATCGCGGCGCGTTGACGCAAGGAAAGAGGAAAGTATACAGCCGATGCTCCCCAACTGCAAGAAATTACACTAGCCCCTTTTTCAATCGCCCAATCAAAAATCGCTTCTATAGATTCATCATCTAAAAATCCACTAGTACGGATAGGCATAAACGCACAACCTGGGGCAATTCCAGCAATTCCCGTACCATTTTCTTCTGCAATAGCTATTCCCGCACAAGCAGTACCGTGACTGGGTTGTTTTTGTGTAGGTATTGGTAAAAAATCTTTATCTTTTAAATCCAGAGGAGCAACAATTTTTCCACTACCCATAAAATCGGGATGATTCAAGTCAAAAGAATCATCTACCACCGCAACAGTAACCGAACGAACTCCTCGGGTAATATCCCAGGCTTTCTCTACGGAAATATGAGAGCCATAAACTAATTGATTGCCACCGTTATGATTGAGATACCACTGTTGAAAATAAAGAGGGTCGCGAGGTTTATAATAGGATTCTTGATGAACAATAATATTAGGTTCGCTAGCTACAACTTCGGGTAATCCTTGTAACCTATTAGCAATCTTTATGGGATTTTGTGTCGCTTGTTTGCCAACTTTAAAAGCGAAAGTATTAGGAAGACCATCAATAGGTTTGTAAAGAATTAAGCCAAACTTTGCTGCAATGGTCTTAATTATGGCAGAATCGACCCTCATATCGAATTCAATCGTAATTTGGTCGCCTAAATAAACTTTGTTTCCAGGATTACCTTTAATTTGATAAACATGGCTGGCAAAAGCTACATTGTTAGAACTCCGTGCTTGAGACATTGCCATCTCTAAGCTGCTGGGCGCAACTCGAAACAATTCTAAACGAGAAATCCCAATAGTGCTGCGCCAACTCCCTAAAAAATTCTGAGCTAATTCTTTAGTAGAAATATTAAACTGACTCCGAACAGTAAAACGGTCTGAAAGTTTTTCTAATATTAATTCTTCACCACCGCGTTGTATAATCAATCCTAAACTGCTATCTGGTATCCCGGACAAAGATTTTTCTGGTCGGTTAGTGTTCGTATTCATGAGTGCCGTATTTTGTGACTGCAATAGTTGTGGGAACTCAATTGATGAGATTTTCTGTCTAAATCCACAGTGTATGTGGCTTTGCTTTGTTTCACAGCAAAACAGAGTTAAGATACCCGAAGTTTATATCCGCGTTCTGTTTAGTCGTCCCAAGTATTTATCCCCATGAAATTTGCTGCAACCGTTCCCAATATTTGTCTTTCTTTGTTATCGGTAATAGCAAGTTTTAGCCTGCTATCACCCGTTCACGCTCAGGTTAAACTACCTAGCGGTAGCACGCAAGTACAACCGATAGATCCGAACGATCCAAATACTCTTAGTCCAACCGGACAAACAGCAAGCGTGTTAAGCCTTGAAGGTGGAAAGCGTTTGATGTCGGAGGCGAGCAATGCGGTTGCTTCTCAGAATTATTCTTTGGCTGCTGATAAACTCAAAGAAGCACGTTTAGTTTTCAACCAGCTATCAAATTTCTACCAGCAACTAAACTCTAGTTTTGCCGGAATTGACAATAGATTAGCCGATTCCCAACGCAAAAAAGCTTTATCTACCGCTCAAATGAGAGATGAAGCTACCTATCAGTTAGCATTGGTTCATAGGGCGCAGAATAAGCCAGAATTAGCAGTACCTTTGTTGGTACAGATTATCAAAAGTCAAAATCCTACCAGAGATTTAGGCAAAAAAGCTTATCAACAATTATTTGAATTAGGTTTTGTTGATTCTCCTTTTCGTAAAGGTGGCAACGCTTCTTCCCGCAAATAATAATCGATTTTGATATCTACAATAAAATTATTCAATATTCCCACCGCCAAATATTTGGTGGTGGGTTTTAAATTGAGAATTATAAGATAAAGGTTGATAAAAGTTTATTATGCTATCATCACTAATTAAACTTATTTAGACATTTAGAAGATTTGGAAACCTGCTTTTTTCCACAAAACTGTATTTCTGGATTCTGATACTATGGCAGTAGCGTACAAAATTTATTAGATAGCTGGTAAATGGTCACTGGTTAGTGAAAAATCTTAATTGCTGTTTAAAACTTGTACATAATAAAGTGTAGGAAAATAATTTATTTTTAGGGATTGCGATGATAAGTCCGCAGCAAGTCGAAGAAATGATAAAGGCGCAAATGCCAGATGCTCAAGTCGAAGTAGAAGATTTAACTGGTGGTGGCGACCATTATCAAGTTAGTGTAGTTTCATCGCAGTTTGCAGGCAAGGGATTAGTACAACAACATCAGTTGGTATATGGGGCGTTGAAAGAAGCTATGTCTACAGAAGCTATTCACGCATTAGCACTCAAAACATATACTCCCGAAGCTGGGCAAGCTAACACTGCTTCATAAGCATGCGTGTGAGTTATGAATGATTTACATTGACAGTAATCGTTACATATAACTGCAATAATAGCTATAAACAAGCTCTGGCTTCTAGCTTCCAATTTTTCCCACAGCCAACACACTATTAAAAAGGAAACGTCATGACACCAGAAGTTAAAGAAAGAATTGATAATCTGGTACAGCAGAACAAAATCATGCTTTTCATGAAGGGAAGCAAATTAATGCCTATGTGCGGCTTCTCTAACAATGTTGTTCAAATTCTCAATTCACTAGGAGTTCCTTACGAAACTTTTGACATCCTTGAAGATAAAGAAATGCGCCAAGGAATTAAAGATTATTCAAACTGGCCTACAATTCCCCAGGTATACATCGATGGTGAATTCATCGGCGGTTCGGATATTGTGATTGAACTTTATCAAAAAGGTGAATTACAGCAAAAGGTGGAAGTCGCAATGGCTTCTTAGAAATATAACGTTTTTTGGTTGAGTAGAATACACTCAAAACCTCACCTTGTCCTGTGGGACATCCCTCTCCGCTCCGCAGGGAGAGGAAAAAAGGTTAATTAACAGTTCAATATCATCCTCTAATAGTAAATCCCCTCATCTTTTTTTGGCATTACCAATTAAACAGGTGAGGGGAAATTTACTTAAATTGCTACAAAACATCTACTGAGAAATCACACCGCTGCCATACTTGATATTCGCAGAAAATATGCTATAATCATCAGCGTTAAGCGGTAACTGCTAGTAATTGACAGGAAAAAATTTATTGATAGTAATCTGGCTCTGCCTGTGGTTGAGTAACTGCAAAATTAGATACATCGAATAGAAAACGAGTAGCCTCTTCTTCTAAGCGGTGAATTAAGTAAGGTTCAATACTGTTACTGCTTCTTAGTGCGGCTAAATAACCATCAAGGTAAATCCGCATATCGTCTGTACGATAACCCCTATTCCACATCTCGACGAAGGCATCTGTTAATGTTTGATAGTAGCGGATGGTTCGTGTGTCTTGGAGCATAAGATAAGAGATAAATATCGTCTATGGTTGGTTCGGGAAGATTGTAAATTATTCAAGTCTGAATGTGAAGTCATATTCACACCTCAGATATCAATTACAATCCAATAAACTTTGCGTGAGAAATATTTATTATTGTCACGGCTTCTACACATATCCTATTCTTTTATAGGCTAAATGTGATGAGTAAATAAGCTATTGTGATATTTTTTCTACATCATTTATTCCCTATACAAATGAATGCTTTGTGCAATACAAAAGAAAATTTCTACCCTATTATCATCATAAAACACTTGTGGAGATTGGGGAAAAATGAAGTTTTACCTCCTGCCATTTCAACTCTACTAATACAAGAAATAAAACAAAACGTTAGCGTATATTTTAATTTAGTATATCAAAAAATAATAAATGTTACCAAGGGTCTGGTCACAATTGCTCCATAACAAAATGGGTTCCAATAACTATAGACAACTCCCGCGAGCGCCTTTGTGTCGGTGCGGCTTTCGTGTCGTCAAAAAACTAGTTTTTTCGTGCTTGCTCTTCCCTCACAAACCAAAATTTTGGGTTTTATATAGACATTGTGTCTAAGGCGCTTACGGGAGTTGTCAATGATTTATCTAGGGGCAGGACCAGACTTCTCTTGCCCAGTTTTTTAGCAGTATGTCGGTTTAGGAAACAACGATTTGACGTACTCCCTTGGCTTTTAGCCAAGGGATTCTCAAAAGATGTTACGAGGTAGGCCCAAGCCGTACCTCTTCACCGTTCTTCCTGCTTCTTTGACTCTTAACTAGACTGTTACCAGTCCCCGTCAGACCGTCTCCACAAGCATTTTCTACCACGCTGCGTCCCAGCGCGTTGACCCCTCTGTTGCGGATCACTTGTGCGGCTGCTACGTCTCGATGGGTTGTGTAGCCGCATTTAGGACAAGAATTTACTCTGTCCCTCAATTCTTTTTTACCTGTGTGGGTATCGCATTGCGGGCAAATTTGTGACGTGTAGTCTTTGTGTACTTTCGCGAAATAAACCCCTCGTTTCCAGCACACCCATTGCAAGATTGAGACAAACTGCCCAAATCCTGCATCAAGACTGTGCTTACAAAACATTCCTCTGGCCCACACACGGAAATCAATGTCCTCAACAAAAATCATTCCTGCACGATCGCAAAGTTTATGGGCTAACTTAAAGTGCCAGTCTTTGCGAGTATCAGAAATACGTTGATGTAATAAAGCAATCTTCCGATTTAGTTTGTGACGATTGTTTGACCCAAAGTGCTTTTTCTTCAATTTACGTTGCAGCAATTTCAGCTTGCGGTGTAGTTTCTGAAGAAATCTAGGACCTTCAATTAACGTACCATCGGAAGTAGCTGCAAACTTATCTAGACCTAAATCAATTCCTTTCGGATGCCCACAAGGAGCAACTTCAGGAACATCCACATTACATTGCAGCGTGAACATCAAGAAATATCCAGAAGCTTTGCGGACAACACGAACTTGTTTAATCACAAAACCATCAGGTATTTCCCGTGATTTCACATATGCCATCCACCCGATTTGAGGTAACTTAATTTGATTACCTCTGAATATCTGCCGCTCCTTTAAACTTTAACAAATCTAAACCTTGTTTAACAAGATTGTACTTATTCAAGACGCAGGTCGAGCAGTTCTACCTACTTGCGGGGAGGATTTCCGCCTCCCTGATGAAGTGCATAAATGCTTCCCCTATGACCTGGTAAAATCCTCATCATACAGGCTGACCTCATCCCGGCTGTTAGCCACGCCTTATAACTACGTCTTTTCAGACGAGATAGTCTCTACAATCTCCCAGAAACTCCAAGCGTGCCGATATCTATCCTCTGGCAGATATCGGGCGTATCTGGCTAGGAAAAAGTTAAACTATAACCCCATAATACCTTGCTAAAAGTTCAATAAATATAATATTGTTTAAGTTTTGTGTAGCAGTTAATTAACCCTTCCCCAAGTTGAGGATAAACGTAGGAGCGCATTCTGTATCGATTCTTGAACCGAGGAAAACCCATTCCTTTGCGCTTCATATCGATAAATGCGGTTTCCAGTTTTCTTAAAACCTGTTGCAGCACTTGGGCGTTAACAGTTTTTAGCTCTGGGTATTGCTTTTTAGCTTGAGTTAAAGATTTAGCTTGGGTGTTGTAATTTGGGTAAGGTGCATCTGCGGGAATAATGTATTCAGAGATTATTGAACAAGCATTAATCGCTGACTTACGAGAATTAATCCAGTCCTACGCTCACGCAAAGCAAAATTCCACACTTGGCGACAAATATCCAATGTGTGTTCAATTAGCTTGATTTGTTCGTCTGTAGGCTTGGCTTTATATTCGTAGGTCAAAGTCAACATTGCTTATCACCTCCTACAAAAATATATTATATTTTGTAGAAAATAATACGATTAAGAGAAACACGGGGATAAATCCCCTTGAGTCGCGTTTCATCCCCTGCTTAAAAGCGAGGGGTTCTCACGCTCCCACTATGCTTTGATAGAAGTACAGTAAAAATAAAAAAAGGAATAAATGTCAAGCAAATGCCAAATGGAGTAACAACGGTTACAAAACCAAAGCTATAGGCTTTGTTACCTTGAAAGTCATACTCGAATGAGGGGTTTTGCCACCGTGGGTTCGGTTTGTATAGAAATTATTGAGGGGAATCCCCATTTAAGGTCGCTGTTAGGTTGGCACTTACAACAATTGGATTATAGGGTATTTCAGGCTGCTAGCATTTATCAAGCTAGAGAAGCCTTTCTGACTCATCAACCAACACTAGTTGTCCTTGATGCCGATCTACCTGATGGTGATGGAGTCGAATTTTGTCGTTGGTTGAATCGCCAGCAACAGCCTTTGATTCTAATGCTCTCTGCGCGAAATAACGAAGCTGATATTGTCACTGGTTTGAAAGCGGGTGCTGACGATTACCTGAGTAAACCTTTTGGGATGCAAGAATTTCTTGCACGAGTAGAAGCGCTTGTTCGTCGCAAGCGTACTCCTGTAGCGCCAGCTTACCTGGATTACGGTGCCCTACAAATTGACTTAGTGCAGCGCCGTGTCCGCTTTAAAGGTGAATTTATTGATTTAACACCACAAGAATTTAGTTTGCTTTACGTGTTAGCTCAAGCTGCTGGAATTCCTTTGTCTCGTTCAGAGCTATTGCGTCGTGCTTGGCCTGATGCAATAGATAATCCGCGTACAATTGATACGCACGTATTATCACTGCGAAAAAAAGTCGAATTAGATCCACGCCAGCCAAGTCTAATTCAAACCATACGTAATGTAGGATATCGGTTTAATGTCGAAATTCTAAATACAAATGTTTCTCAAAATATTTCCCAATCGGCACCGAAAATAGCCAAACATCAACCAAAAAACCAATTTGCCGAGCGGCATTCTACTATTGCTTCGGGGAGATGAGAAAAGGATAAAGGGATAAGGGGGCAAGTAGTCAAGGGAACAAGGAGAGAATATGAAATTAATTTTCAAATTAATTCGCAATTTGCTACTTACAACTCCTAACTCTTAACTCTTAACTATTTCTTAATGCCCAATGCCCAGTACCCAATTCCCAGTTTCGGGCTTTAAAAATCAAAATCATCTTCGGCTTCAGCTTGCTGCAAGCTTTGTTGCAAATTATTCCAGTTTACTTGAGAAGCTGTTTGATTTGTAACTAAACGTCCTTGTTGCAAGTACAAAAGCCTGGTACAGAAATTCTGGGCTACATTTAGTTGGTGATTCACCATCAAAATTGTAGTTTGATGTTTTTCGTATAGCTGATTTAGAATTTTGATAATGCGTTCTGTTGTTTTCAAATCTAGGTTAGAGGTAGGCTCATCTAACAATAAAATTTTTGGCTGGACAACTAAGCCTCTAGCAAGGTGTACTAGTTGTCGCTGTCCCCCCGAAAGCTGGGTTTCTGTTCTAGCTAACCAGTCATCTGGAATATGTAGCTGTTCGAGCCAATAGCTTAAGCGTTGTTGAATTTGAGGCTTAGTAAAACTTCGCAAGACAAGCGGATAAGCTAAAGCCTCTCTGACGCTCATTCCTAATAGTTTTGGTTCTTGCCCAACAAGGGTGACAATTTGACGTAACTCAATTGCTGGAATTTGTCGATACTCTCGATTTTCAAGATAAATTTTACCTTTTGTAGGTTCGTATAAGCGATTTAAAAGACGTAATAAATAAGACTTTCCTGAACCAGTCGGCCCGGTAATTGCGAGGCGATCGCCTTGGTTAACATCGAATGAAATATCCTGCAATATAGGATATTGGGGCAATTTTTGTTTTTTTTGAGCAGTCAGTGTTTCTGCGTAGCTGACTTGTTCTAATCTGAGTTTAACTTGTGGCTTTGTCTCCAAATCTAAAAACCTATTAATTAAAGTTTGCGTCCACTTTGCTATCGTTAATAGTCGAGTTAATATCTAAAATACTATTTTGGATTCAAAAAAATAACTCGTAATTTTAATTGTGAGCGATTCAACTATATCTTGTTTGCCGGAGATGATGGACATCTGGGAACAAACTCTTAACTGGCAACCATCTATTCAAGAGCAAAATCAGTTTCAGCGTCTTTATGAATTAATTATTGAAGCAAACCGTCAGTTAAATCTAACTCGCATTACGAATCCTGAAGATTTTTGGGAAAAACATTTGTGGGATTCTTTACGAGGAATTAAGTTTTTAATTTCAGCAAGCAAAATTAAGGGGCTGGCAGAAGAGAAAGAAGAAAATGTTGATAAAGAAAAAATTAAGATTATCGATTTGGGAACTGGCGCTGGTTTTCCCGGTATTCCCGTAGGAATAACGGTAAGTAATTGTACGTTGAATCTAGTTGATTCTACAAAGAAAAAAATTAATTTTATAGATAGTATTTTACCCAAACTGAATTTAAATAATATTAAAGCTACTACTTGTAGGGCTGAGGAAATAGGTAGAGATAGCAAGCATAGAGAAACTTACGATATAGCGCTGATTCGGGCTGTTGCCACTGCCTCAACTTGTGCAGAATATAGTTTACCCTTGTTAAAACCAGGAGGCTTGGCTGTAATTTATCGGGGTAGTTGGGCAGAAAAAGAAAATATTGGCATGATAAACGCCGTTAGGAAGTTAGGTGGAAAGATAGAATCAATCGAACAATTCAATACACCATTAACTAATGGCTCCCGCCATTGTTTGTATCTACGAAAAGTAGCAAGTACATCGGAGAAGTTTCCCCGTAGTGTTGGGGTACCTGCTCGGAATCCACTTTGAGAAGATGTTTTGCAAGTTATAAATGATACTCGAAACTTTTAATATCCCCCTAAATCCCCCTTAACAAGGGGGGAAGGGGGGATCATCCCAGTGTGGGGATAAAAACTATACTTTTCAAACATCCTCTGAGAAGAGGGAGTAAGGGAGTGAGGGAGTGACGGAGTGAGGGAGGGCAGAATAAATTACCAATTACCAATTACCAATTACTAAACCCCAATGAATTATTAGGTATATTAAATGACGGGTTTTTACGAAATATTCTTGAGATAATTAGAGAAAAAGACTATAAACGTTTTACTAACTAAGCATAGCCGAGAAGGGATGGAGATGAGCCATGAGTGAAGCAGCAGATGTTCAAACAACTGACGAAAATAATAAAGGTTCGGGATTTTCTAAATTCAAGAAAATTCTTATTGGTATGGTAATTGCAACAATCGCAGGGGTTGCTTTATACGGTGCGGGTTGGTTTCAAGCACGCTCTCAATTTTCTTCTGACGATAGTGAAATCAAGCAGCAGTTACAGCAAACAAAGGAACTGTTAAATACAGCTACAAACCGTGCTTATTTGATGGAAGCTCGGGGTGATTTGTATGATACTACAGTTAACTTAGACGAGCGCAATTTTGGTATGGCGAATACTCGCTTGCAGGAGGCAGCAGCAGCTTTAGGTAAGGTTGAAAATACAGACGGTAATTTGAATATTAGTAAAATACAAGAATTACAACAAGCTATTGCCAAGAAGAATATTAATGTTGCAGTTAATTTAGAACAACAGCGAAACACTGTTTTAAGTTATATTAACGTTTTGAATAAATTAATTCCTGCTGAAGAAAAATTGGAGATTCCAGCACCGGAAGAATCACCTCAAAACTAATACTTTTTGCTTTGATTGTGATACATATAAATTTTGTAGAGACGTTGCATTGCAACGTCTTTATTTATTTTCTTCCTATAGATATATAGGTAATTAAAACAAATTACATGAAATTATTTTGGCGATTAAGCAAAGCTATGATTTTGGGTTGAACTGTATTTACTATTAATTATGGGGTAATAGCTCAAGAAACAAAACCACAACAACCCAAACCCCGGAAGGAACTCGAACGTTTAGAATATTTTCAAGGAACTTGGCGCTGTCAGCAACCAGCCGCACCCGCTTCTGCTAATAGTATTTTTATTTGGAATGTTAAAAGAGGCTTGAATAATTTTTGGTATGTAGGAAAAGCTCAAGAAACAAGGATTCCAAATAATGCTAAACCTATTAATTCCCAAGAATTTCTTGGGTATAACGGAGCTTCTAAAAAATTAATCCGTTCTGTTGTAGTGGGTGATAGAAATTCTTATAATATGACTGCAACAGACTGGAAAGACGGAAAATTAATTTGGCAGGGAATTCTTTTCAGGATGGGAACTTCTACATCACTTCGTCAAGAAATTATTAGACATAGTCAGAAGAAATTTACTTCTACTTATTTTATTCCTGATGAAGCAAATAAATGGAAACCCGCAGTTAGCGAAACCTGTAATCGTCTTCAACGATAAAAAATATAATTTCTAATTTACTAACCCTAAATCCTCATCCAAACCAAGCATAATATTTAAATTCTGCACCGCAGCACCGGAAGCTCCTTTTCCTAAATTATCCAATCGCGCTACTAGTAAAGCTTCTTTCGTCTCATCATTGGCAAACACGAAGATTTGTACTAGGTTGGTATTATTCGCTTCTTGAACGTCAAGAAATTTACCCTTGCGTAAGGAATCTTTATCATTTAGAGGAAAAACGGAAACGTATTTTTCGTTTTGATAATACTCTTTGAGGGTTTTATGAATCAATTCACTCCCAGGTTTATTTTGTAGAGAGTGTAAAGGTAAAGGAATCTGTACCAACATTCCTTTTTCAAAGTTACCAACAGCAGGAACAAACAATGGAGGAGATTCCAACCCCGAATGCTCGTGCATTTCTTTGACATGTTTATGTGCGAAGGTTAAACCATAGACACCATAAACATAACTGTTTGCTTTTTCTTCAGAAATGCTTTGATATTCCTCTATCAATTTTCTTCCTCCTCCCGAATACCCGGAAATTGCATTTATGGTTACGGGAAAATCTTGAGGGATAATACCAGCTGCAACTAAAGGACGCACGCAGGCTAGAAAACCGGTAGGATAACATCCAGGGTTACTAACTCTTTTGGCATTTCTAATTTCTTCTCGCCGACTTGATTCTAATTCAGGAAAACCGTATACCCAACCGCTAGCAACGCGATGGGCGGAACTTGCATCCAGTATTTTGACGTTGGGATTGGTGACAAAACTTACGGCTTCGCGGGCTGCGTCGTCAGGCAAACACAGAATGGCTATATCAGCAGAGTTAATAAATTGCGATCGCGCTTGAGCATCTTTACGTTTTTCTGGGGGTATACTAACGATTTCAATATCATCGCGTTGGTTCAAACGTGAGTGAATTTGCAATCCTGTGGTACCTTCTGCACCATCAATAAAAACCGTTGGTTTGCCCATAATTCCATACCTTCCCTGAAAACTCGAAGATGCTTCTATATTTTCTCACCATATTGTGCAGTTTCCACTATCGATTATTGCTAAATTGAGTAAATTTCACGATTAATTAGCTGTATTTATTAACTCATGTATAAATTAAATTAAATCTAGGTTTTATGGTGGGCTTATATAGCTAATCTGTCAAATATTTTAATGAGATTTAGTTGGTTTTTATAAAATTATATGGTTTATATTTTTTATAAATTTATTCTATGTTAGTGAATATTTCTTTACATTTACTATTTCAAATCAGCTATTGCTATGTATCTTGTTTATTCTTTTTTCAAAAATATATATACCATTTAACTTAGATAAAAAAGGTAAAACATTTATATAAAAAATACAACTACTTAAGGGTTGAGCATTTTTAACTGATAAATATTTTTAAGAACATAATTCCTTGATTATTCAAAAAAATAATTTATATTTTTGTTTTTTGCCGAGTCAGGAAATGTTTGCATTTTCTAGCTTTGAAGAGAATGAAGAAATTACTTAAATTCTGAAAACAATAAAAATTAACAACTCTTTTGTATTCGATTATTTTATATTCAGAAAATAGCTATAATTCATGATTTAACATTTAGGTAGTTTCTTCAGAATCCCAGGTGCAACTAAGTAAGGAGATAGAACAATGGCAGATGGTTTAGAGAAAAAGACTTCAAGCTCGAAGTCTTCTATAAGTATCAGTTCGGATGGAACTGAAACTAAAGAATCCCAGACAACTGTAACAGTTGATGATGGTAAAGGTAATATTGAAACTAGTTCTGTATCTGTCTCTGAATCAAATCCAGGTGGTGATGATTCAACAGATGCAAGCGATAGGATTAATGATTTAACTAATTCCGCTCCCTCAGAAGATGTATCGGAAGAAAGGCAAGCAGAATCTGTAAAACAAAGATCTTTAACCATAAAGAGTTTTATTAACAACGGCAGTTTTGAAGGTAATTCCTTAAAACCTGGTGAAGGCACTTTTGAGAGATGGCGAACCATTGGCGACACCAGCATTGAGACAAAAGAAATTGGAATTGCCCCCACTGATAAAGAGTCTCAAGCTTTAATTACCAATGGTTTTAGCGATGCGGGTGGTTCTGTTGAAGAATCAGATTTATCAAAATTTTTCGATTTATCATCCGATTCTCTCGATGCTTTGCTGGGAGGGAATGCTAGAGAAGGCTCGGGAATCAAACAGCAGATTACTGCCCAAGCTGGCGATATCTTGGAGTTTGACTATACTTTTCTAACAAATGAAGCGACACCATCAGTAACATTTAACGATTCAGCTTTCTTCTCTCTTGGCAAATTTGCTCAAGAATTAAGCGATACATCAGATCCAACTTTCTCCAACGATAAGAATGTCAAAGGATATTCCCAATCAACAGACACTCAATCTCTGAAAATCTTAATTTCTGAAACTGGAATATACGATTTAGGTTTTGGGGTTGTAGATTTGACTGATACGATAGCTAATTCTGCAATATTAATTGATGATGTTAAGCTAAATTCAACGGGTGTTGGTTCTTTCGAGTCACAAACGATTGAAGGCTCCGGTGGAACTAAAATTGATGCTGCGATTAGTGGAGATGTTGATTTCATCTTTGGAACTAACGGTTTTGAAGCTGCTAGGGATTCTTCTAATCCTCAGTAATAGTTAAAATAGTTAAATGGAATAATAATTGGTAAATATCAATAAACCCGGTTTTGGGGTAAAACCGGGTTTATTGATGTCTCAAAATTAAGAGCGGCATAATCAGTTTTGTTTAAGCACAGGAATGGCCGCAATTGTCACAAAACCCTGGTTGGTGCGTGACACAAAAACCTTATTATTGGGTAAAAAATCAAGCATAGTGTCACAGCACCCTACAAAAAAATGTGCCAGTTGCGTAAGTCCTAAAGCAGATAAAATTAGATTAACAGTAAGTTATTTTACTTAATATCTTGGTGTAACAATTAATGGAATAATTGATTTATTTGTTACATAGATTCAATCTAATACTGATAGACTGTTAATTTCGACGATAATTAAAAATGAAGTTTACGAATCGCTCGCTGTTCTTTATTGTTGGTTTTATTGTACTTGTAGTTTTCGGCTTTGGAGGCTATCAAATTGGGCGCTTTTTTTTACAGGAGCCTACAGCAAGAAAGTCGATAGACGCAAAACCTGTAAAGGATGACAAAGTTAAAGCAAGCTTGGGTAATTTTCGGGAACTCGAAGGTACGTCTTATTTAATCGCGCCTATTAACTACCAACAAGATTATCGTCAAAATTCTTATGCTAAAGGGGCATCTACTACCCGTAATTATTTATTTGTTAATGCTAACGATAAATCAGCACAGCGATTAGTACCGGAAAATGACTATTTATTTCTGAATGCCCAAGAAGTATTTCTCGAAAGGCGTGCAGGTAAAATTGCCCGAGGCATGTGGTATGAGGTAGTTAAGGCTGATAGCAATGATGATAAGCGTTTAGACGAGAAAGATAAGAAAACTATCGCTGTTTCTGATGTTTCGGGAAGCGATTACACGGAAGTTATTGATGAAGTTGATAGGTTGTTAGGTTCGCATCAAAAGAGTTCTAAGACTTTATTAGTGTTTTACGAATTGGATGGTAGAGAGTATGTTGGCGAGATTAATATTCCCAAACGTGTATTAGTCGAACAGCAAGTATTACCTGCAATTAGATAGTTGGTAATTGATAATAGGTAATTGGTAATAATAAATAAGGCGCGCTGCTTTACCGAGATTTCCTTGCCTACATTCAAGAATAATTTATTTTAGCTCATACAAACCCGGTTTCTAGTTGTGAAAATATTATTATATCCTTGTGAAATCAGAAAGAAACCGGGTTTGCGGCAACTGATGCAAGATGTAAGTTTAATTAGAATGTATTTCGTTATTTGGATGAAAATAATCGTAGATTTCTTTTGCTAAACGCGAGCCGATTCCGGGAACTTCGGCAATTTGGGCGGGTGTTGCTATGCGGATATAGTCTATTGAACGAAAATGTGCCAATAGTTGTTGTTGACGATTATGTCCCAAACCGGGTATTTCATCTAAGCGCGATCGCCTTAATTTTGCGGTACGTTGTTGACGGTGAAAACTAACGGCAAAACGGTGAGCTTCGTCGCGCAACCTTCGTAGTAACAGTACTCCTGGTTGTTCGGCTTCTGTTTTCAAAGGTATGGATTCCCCAGGTACGAATATTTCTTCTCGTCGCTTGGCTAAACTGACAACTCGCACTTCTTCTAGTAAATTCATTTCTTGCAAAACAGCGACAACAGAAGATAATTGTCCTTTTCCCCCATCTATCATGACTAAATCAGGAAAATCGGGATTACCTATTCTTTGTAATTGTGGATTTTGTATATATTTGCGAAAGCGTCTGCCAATAACTTCGGCTAAGGAAGCAAAGTCATCCGAATGACCGATTTGAATCTCAGGATTTCTAATTTTATAATGCCGATAATGCTGCTTTGCCGGTAAACCATCAATAAACACTACTTGGGAAGCTACCGCATTTGAACCTTGAATATGAGAAATATCGTAACCTTCGATGCGATGGGGTAACTCCGGTAAATCGACTATAGCAGCTAAATCTTGCAGGGCTTCTTGATTGCGATCGCTTAGTTTTTGCATTCTTTGCAATTCATAGTTGGCATTTCGCTCTACCATTTCAATTAATTCTGCTTTAAGTTGACGCTGGGGATTAATAATAGTGACTTTTTTCCCTTTGCGTTGACTTAAGGCTTCTGCCAAAATTTCTGCATCCGGTAGATCGTGCTGAACTACAATCTCACTAGGAATTTCTACTGAGTCAGCGATTTGATAATGTTCTTCTAATACCCGTTGTAAAATGGCTCCGAATCCAGCTTGTGCGTCGGCTAAAAATGCCAATCTTCCTACTAATTGTCCGGCACGAATCTGAAATAATTGAATACAAGCGTGTTTTTCGTCTGCTGCTAGAGCTATGGCATCCCGAGAAACCGTATCATCAGGTAAAGATACTTTTTGGTCAGCATTTAAGGACTTTAAACCAGCAATTTGGTCTCTTCTACGTGCGGCGGTTTCAAAGTTTAATTCTTCAGATGCTTGTTCCATCTGTTGAGTGAGTGTATCAATTAACTCACTAGTGCGACCTTGAAAAACCATCGCTACCTTTTGCACAATTTTGCGGTATTCTTCCGGTGTAACTAATTGCTGACAAACTCCCGGACACCTTCCCAAATCATAGTTTAAACAAGGTCTATCTTTAAATAAAGGCTGCGGTCGTTGTCTTAAAGGAAATATCCGCTTGCACAAGCGTAATATTCCCCGTAACAAACGAGAATCAGTATATGGACCATAATATCTGTCCTTTTCTTTACCAAGTCTGCGTTTACGGGTAATAAAAATTCTGGGATACCTTTCAGACCAAGTTATACAAACATAAGGATACTTTTTATCATCTTTGAGCAGCACGTTGAAGTATGGCTGATGCTGCTTAATTAAGTTGGCTTCTAAGGCTAAGGCTTCAGCTTCGGTATCTGTAACAATAAATTCGATTTCCGTCACCAGCCTTACCATCATGGCGATGCGCTCGGTAAGTTTTTGTGATTCTCGGAAATAAGAACGAACCCGAGTTCGTAATTTGCGCGATTTACCTATGTATACGATACGGTCATTTGCATCCCGCATCAAATAGACTCCCGGCTCTGGGGGAATCTCTTTTAAACGACTTTCTAAACGTTGCGGATTTTTTAGGAGCGGTAAAGATTCAGCAGATTTTGTCACAACTCAAGTCTAAAAATAAAAATCGACCCATCATTATTATTTTAGGTAAAATCACCGCCGTTGTATGCCAATTAAATGTTTTATTCAAAAATTGTAGTTTTTAGTGTTGAAATTTCAAACCTTAACGCTTTAAAGTTAGCTTCCTAAAAATAATTAAGCACAATCCTCTATAAATGCAGAGCCTAGTATAAGTCGGCGTAAATAAGACAACGATTAACAATGGCTGAAAAGCCTAGAATATTAAACTTCTTACTTCTTACTTCTTACTTCTTACTTCTTACTTCTTACTTCTTACTTCTTACTTCTTACTTCTTACTTCTTACTTCTTACTTCCACGAAGCGGTACTAGGCTGCAATCCCTAATTCTTCAACTGTACTTCTAAATTGACTGTAAAATCTTTGAAAACCAGATGCAGATGCTTTTGAAGTTCCAATCAAGCTGGATATTGATATCTTAATTAAAACAATGTGATGTCTATTTTGATGGTATTACCAGTGAATACTCTAAATTTTAGTTTCTTATCATTATAAATTCATTATAATTTTTGCAAATTTACTCAGTCAAATCCCGTATTTTATTCAAGTCTCTAATTCTTAAGAAAATTAACGGATTTATAGACTTGAATCAAGTGATTATCATTGGTATAAATCAAGGCATAGATGTATTTGCAAAAAAATCGTATATCGCTTGAGATTAATTTGCTTATCCATACTTAAGATTAGAAGATTAGATTATTAAGATTAGATTATTAAGTTTCGATTATTAAGTTTTAATTAACTTCGCAACAATATTTTAGGAGCAAGAAAATGAATTCTCAAGATTTTGAATCTCAGTATCGTCAAGCAATGAATGAAACACTCAATGAATTGCAATCGGCAATATTGTTGCTGGCACAAGCTCAACACAAAATTTCTATAATTGGTTCTTCAGTACAAAATTTAAGTCAAAGCGTCGAAGAATATCTAGTTAACCAAAAAACACAATCATAAATGGAATTTATGTTATTTTCGGTGAAGAGATAACTCTTTTTCAATAGCTTGAGTAAGTTCCGTGAGAATCACAGGTTTGACAAAATAGCGGCGAGCACCCAAACCAATCGCTCGTTCGCAATCCGATTTAAAAGCTAAACCCGAAACTATAATTACAGGAATTTTTGCAGAATCAAAGTTTTTCTGCATTTCTTTTAACAAAAAGAAGCCATCAACATCTGGCAATTTTAAGTCTAATAGAATTAAATCTGGTTGAAAAGTTTCTACTGTAGAGAAAAATTTTGAACCATCGGACAAACTTTTTACTTCATATCCAGAAAAACTTAAACAATCGTTTAACAGCATTCGATTGGTATCATTATCCTCCACAAGCAAAACTTTTTTTTCCTTCTGCGATTTTAATGATTCTACTTGCTGCTCTCCACTTATTAGCTGCACTGTCATCTTTACCTATCACTTTCACTCACAAGTCAATTATTCGTAAACGAATGTAAGAATATCGTAATTTGAAAATTTTTTTAAAAGATATGTGATTACATCAACAATATATTTCTAAAATAATGTGTGAAAATGATTCGCTAAAATCACCAAAATCACCAGCTTGCTAAACTAGCTGAAATTTCTTTTTTAAGTCAGGTTAATTGATTTCTTACCAACTAGGGAAATATTGAAACGCAAGATAAACAAGTTCAAAACTATACTTCATTACACATCTTGTAAAAGGATGTTATAAAAGTAACAGGTCAAACTTTGTGAATTTTATATTCCCTTAAATTCCCATTCTATGAGGGAAATAGAGAATAATATCAGACTTCAGTCAAAAACGATACTTATTAAATATTATTCAAGAAATTGATTAATAATATTTAGCTTAAATATCATCAATGCTTATAATAAATAGTAGCTTAAAATACAAACATAAGACAAAGTTAAACTAATCTTCAACTTGTCCTTATATTTGAACAATAAAATTTACAATAATTTTAAAAAGTAATAATTCATTAGAATTAATCTTGATTTCTTACAGATTAATAATATTTACCGTAAGTTATTATGATTTTTTGTGTAAAAAAGTACTTTGATGTCAATAAATTAGTTCGGTAAACAAGAAATAGTTATAAATTTAATTAGATTATAAGGAATATAGACTTGCTTGAGTTATTAATTATTCTGTCTGGCTGCTTTTCCTTTTTGACGTTTTGCGGCAAGTAAAAAGAATGCAATTAATCCCAGCATTGCCGAAGGTTCGGGAACTTTCCTTCTTTGTGATAACGCAGATGAATAAGATGAATAAGATGAATAAATAGCAGTGTGCATTTCCTTGCTCTCTAAAGGAGAAAATTCAGGGGTATTATATATTATGTGTTTAACTCCATCTTCGGAGATTTTTACTTGAATTTTCTCAGCAGCATTAATTGATTCATAACTACGTATAGCTTTTTTTAAAGTTAAATTGTCTAATAAATTTTTATCGTCTGTTTTTTCTAGCTGGCTTTCTGAATCAAACTCCGGGAAAGATATACATGAATCGGTTTGATTGCACTTGTATTTACCTAGCAAAATCTTTTTATTCTCAAATGATGCTAGCTTCTTTGAAGCTGTTGCAAAATCATCATCACCGTTAATATTCTTAAGCGAACCTGCTTGTGCTGGGGCTGTAGCGCTGGCGCTAATTATCGTACCAAGTAATGCGAAATTACGAATATTGTTTATAGTTAATGCCATGGACGCTGGTTACTTAAAAACTGAACAAACAAGTAATTGATACTCGCCTTTTTTTGGTGCAATTACATTCCAAGGAAAATTCAACTTCATCAAATAAGTATATTTTCCCAAAATCTGAAAAAAATTGATGCACAGAATCTGTAATACTGCGCTCAGTCTAACTCAGTATTACTGGGATTGTGGATACAAATGAGTTAATTTTGCATTAATCTCGAATAAAGATTTAGTAAACCAACCGTAAAAACTGGGATATCTGATCTACAGCAGCTACTAGTTCTGATGGTTCGCGGACTAAGGCAAAGCGAACGAAACCTTCTCCAGACTTACCAAACCCAGTTCCAGGAGCAGCAGCAACACCAGTATTTTCAACTAACTCTTTACAAAATTGCATAGAATCTTTACTCCAACCTTCCGGTAGCTTTGCCCAAACATACATTGTTGCATTGGGCAAAGTTACTTCCCATCCAATACGGTGTAAAGCATTTACAAAAGCATCGCGGCGTTTCCGGTAGCTATCCACAGCAACCTGCACTCCCAATTGCGGCCCATTTAAACCAGCGATCGCACCATTTAAAATTCCTCGATATTGATTAAAGTCAACTGCTGCTTTTACTTGACGTAAGCCTTTAATTAACTCACGATTGCCAATAGCAAAACCGATGCGAAAACCGCCCATATTGTAAGATTTGGACAAACTAAAAAATTCAATCGAGATACTTTTTTCTGAGTCGGCTTGCAAAATTGAAGGGGCTAAAGACTGGGGATTACTTCTCTGTGCTTGGGTTTGTGCAAATACCAAATCCACGTAGGGAAAATCGTGAACCAAGACAATATTGTGCTCCTGACAAAAAGCAACCGCTTGTTTGAAAAAAGATAACGGTGCAATCGCAGCGGTAGGATTATGAGGATAACTTAATACCATCATCCGGGACTGACTTAATATAGATGCCGGAATATCCTCAAATACAGGTAAAAAATTGTTTTCCTCCCGTAAAGGCATAGGATAAACTTGACCGCTAGCTAAGTGAACTCCTCCAGCATGAGAAGGATAGGTTGGATCGAGCAATAAAGCAAAATCTCCCGGATTTAGAACTGCTAAAGGTAAATGTGCCGTGCCCTCCTGGGAACCAATCAAAGGTAGTACTTCTGTTTCTGGATCTACCGAAATACCAAACTTGAGCGAATACCATCGAGCTGCTGCACAACGAAATTCTTTAGTTCCGTTAAACAATAAATATCCATGAGTATTTTTATCGTACAAAGACTTACCTATAGCTTCGATGATATGACTTTCTACTGGTAAATCGGAAGATCCCAAAGACAAATCAATTAACTCACGACCATAAGCTAAAGCTTTGGCTTTTGCAATATCCATATCTGCAAACACATTAGATTGCAGTGGTTCTAAACGATTCGCAAATTGCATTTTTAAAGTTAGTAGTTAGTGGTGAAGTATAGCTCTTTCCGGGAGAGGTTTTCCCCACAAACTAATGCCTGTCTGACGTGGTATCCCACTTAATTCATATCTTGCACCTCGACGAAAAACCGGGTTTGAAGCAAATCACTCAACGAGCAGGACTATGTTTAAAGTTCGGAGAAACCCGGTTTATTTGTGCTTGTTGATAATGGTGCATTCTGGTGTGTTAATAGAAATAAATTATCATTTACTAACGACTTCCTAACATCCACTAACCATTAACAACTATCTACGAATATCTAATTACTTAGATGCTCATCTAATAAAATCATTAATTTATCTTTGTTAACGACTCCCTCAGTAGAGGCTAATACTTTATCACCTTGAAGGAGTCTTAAAGCTGGTACACCTTCCACCTGATATTTGCTAACGGAATCAGGATTGGGGTCAACTTCCATTTTGACAACCTTGAGTTTGTCGCTATATTTAGTGGCAGCAGCATTAACTGCCGGAGACATTAATTTACAAGGTCCGCACCAAGAAGCCCAAAAGTAAACTAATACTGGTTTCTCAGCTTGCAGTACTTCTTTTTCAAAATTAGCATCATTAATGTTATTTACACCCTCGCTCATTTTAATCTCCACTTAATAGAATCTTTTATAGTTACACAAATTAAATGTATCTCAATATGTTGCACAGAAACTAGTTTCTGTAAGAAGAGGATAAGAATTGAAAATTGATAATTGGTAATTAATAACTCCTAACTACTCCCTACTCCCTACTCCTTACTCACTGCTCACTGTCAATACTGCTCGGTTAAGGGCAGATCCTCCCTAGCCCTCCTTAATAAGGAGGGAACTAAGCCCCCAATATATCGAGGGTTTGGGAAATCTGAAAATAGGTTTAATTCCTTAACCGAGTAGTATTGTGCTGACTGTTGACTGTTAACTGCTCACTGTTAACTGTTAACTGCTCACTGTTAACTGCTCACTGTTAACTGCTTGAAAATTGCAAAAATCCCACAACGCATCTGGGCTGTGGGATAATTCTAAATATCTGAATTCAAATTTAAAAAATTACATATTGTCTAACTCTTTGCGTAGCGATTCCAATTCGGAATCTACTGGTTCGCTGTTTTTCTTCTGACTAGCTTGATTGGTGTCAGTTTGTTGTGGTAGTTGGGGTTGGCTTGCTGCTGCTTCTCCGGGTAGAGCCATTTGTGCTTTGAGGGCAGCTAATTCATCGTCTACACCGCTGCTAGATTCAAGCTGTGCAAATTGACTTTCTAAGTCGGAACCAGCTAACTCTGCTGCAGATTGAGCGCGTGCTTCTTGCATCATGACTTTTTCTTCCATGCGCTCAAATGCAGCCATTGCACTGCTGCTGTTCATGCCGCGCACCATTCCTTCAAGCTGCTCTTGTGCTTTGGCAGCTGTAACCCTTGCTTTGAGCATTTCTTTCTTGGTTTTTGCCTCAGAAATTTTGCTCTCTAACTGGATTAAATTACGCTTGAGATTTTCAACTTGAGCGCTTTGTTGGTCTAAACTTACTTTAAGAGTGTTAGCAGACTCGGCAAAAGATTTTTTGCGCTCTAATGCTTGACGAGCTAGGTTCTCGTCACCTTTTTGTAGCGCCAGCATCGCATTACGCTGCCATTTATTCTGTTCATTATCAGCGTCGTTATATTGCTTTTCTGTACGTTTTTGAGCAGCAATTGCTTTCGCAACACCCTGACGTAACTGAACCAAGTCTTCTTGCATTTCAAGAATAGCTTGGTCTAATATTTTTTCTGGATCTTCAGCCTTGCTGACTAAGTCGTTGAGGTTTGCGCTTACTACTCGTCTTACACGATCGAATAATCCCATAGTTTTTTTCCTCTTAAGATTTACGCTCCGGCGATAAAAAGTTAGGTTGTTTACTACTTATATAGTTCCCTATTTCAATTTAATCTTTCTCTTCTCAATTAGCCCTCCCTATAACCCCCAGTTCTCAAAAGAAATATTACGGGTAAGAGTTATAAAATTTCATCTAACTACTGGGAGGCTGCTGCGGACTTTGCTTACTCTGGGGAAGTTGTGCTTTCATTGCCGAAAGTTCGGCATCTACATCATCACCTTCAGTCAAGCTCGCAAATTTATCTTCTAATTCGTCCTTGCCAGATATGGCAATTGCTTCTTGTTTCGCTTCTAGTTCTACAAGTTTGTCTTCCATTTTCTCAAAAGCTTTTAGCGAGCTGGTATCGCCAACTTCGCCAAGCATTTCTTGAAGTCGCAAAGAAGCTTCAGCCGAACGAGCGCGAGCAATATACATATCTTTTTTGGTTTTAGCCTCAGAGATTTTTAGCTCTAAAGACTGCATATCTTTTTTTAGTTTAGCGACTAAAGTTTTTTGTTGCCCAATTTGTTCTAAAAGCGCTGTGGCAGTTTTTTCGTAAGCTTTACGTTTCGTTAGGGCTTCTCGCGCTAAAGCCTCGTTACCTTGTTGCAAAGCCATGCTCGCGCGACGATACCATTCTTCTGATGTTGACTGCGCCTGAGCCGCTTGTCTCTCGGTACGTTTTTGAGTAGCGATCGCCTGTGCTACTCCTTGTCGCATCCGCACTAAATTTTCCTGCATTTCATAAAGGGTTTGTTCCAGAATTTTCTCTGGATCTTCCCGTTGTGCTGTCCAACTATTTACATTTGAACGAAATAAGCGCAAGACGCGCTCAATCAGCCCCATAAGTTAAGCCCCTATTTCTAAAGTTTTCATAACCACTAACAACTAAAGAGTAGCGAGTAGGGAATTACTAATTCTCCCCTTGTCTCCCTATCTCCCTATTCTCTTGAGAATTATCCGTTTCCTCTATTAATTATCCGGTTCTTCTACCCTTGCTGTAATTCCCTTTTGCTTGAGAAGTTCTAAATGATCTTTTAGTCTCTTTTTAGATTTAAAGGCACCTAAATAAACATATTTACCTTCTGGAGACAAATATGCATCTGGGACTACTTTCTTAACATCAGCTAACGTATTACCTGTATTATCTACGATGACATTATAAAATCCGCCATTGGATGGTTGTATTTCATCTAAGTTTTGAGGGGTTGTTGCTGGTTGTGCTTCAGTCACTGGGGGAGTAGCTGGTGTATTTGCTGCTACAGTTGGAGACATTTGTTCTACGGCAGCTTCAGGAGTAGCGACTCTTGAAGCTTGGCTTGTTACCGGAGTAGATGGTTTGGTTGCAGTTGTAGGTTTTGCTCTGGGTGTTGCTCCAGCTATATCATCAATATTATTAATATCTGGAAGTTCATTTTTCGCCAGATTGGGATTTCTCGATGTAGCCGTTAATTTCGGTTCATCGGATTTTATATCACTAACATTTTCAGTATTATCACTGTCAACTTGTTGATTCCGCTTGAATAATCCGCCGAAACTTAGTGAAGGTAGGTTATTTAAGTTAAAAATGATATACCCAAAAGTAATACTTGAGACCAAAAGTAATGCCATCGAGCCAATGCTTAAAGGTGATAGCAGACTGTCATTATTATTTTTTGGTTTTTTAGTTTGGGGTTTTTGCTGTTCTTCTTGTAAGCTTCGCAGCAGAGCTTCGGAAGATTCTAAATAGTCATCTGGTTGCTTCGTACTGTCTTTGGGTGCGTGTATATTGCCTTGCGGGGTGTTTCCATTTGTGACTGCTTTGACAATGCTGCTGTGATTTGCAGTCTCGGGTATGCTTTGATTTTGAGCTTTCGTTGTTGCTTCAGGAAATGTTACAGCTTGCTCTTGACTAGCAGCTGCTTCAGAAAGCGGAATTTCAGAATTATTGTTTTTATTAAAAGTTATCCCTGGCGAAGTTTTCGATAAGGGAGGAGGAGGCGGTGGTGTTTTAATTTCGCTCTTAATTTCTTTGGGTGAAGTACTTGCTTGCTGCTGTCTTATATAAGCGGCTGCTTCTTGTGCTGTTAAACTCTGTTGATTTTTGCTATCAGCAGCAGATATAGCGTTTTGAACTTGTGGTTTTCCAACAATCAAACTGCCCAGACTTTTTGGAGTCGGGGATCTACGCGCAATTCGCGTTCGACGATACCGTGCTAATTCTTCGTCTAGCTGTACTTCTAAACTTGCTAGAGCCGCGCTAAGTGCAGGTTTTAAATTTGATGGTTTAGATGTTTGATTACCAGAATAATATAGGGGGTTTTCACTCATAGCCCGTGTGCCTCCGTACCTACTGCCAGATTATCCACCGTGTAACAATTTTCTCGCGTAAAACTATGACAGGTTGATCGGATTAGCGTTACCGTGCCAATCCAAACGACTATCTCCTGTGAAAACGAGGAAGCTTTGATAAAACCTGCCCCGTCAGGAGTCATCTTGGGTAAAACAAATACCCTTGTGCCAATCCTAGCGAAAATTATCATAGTTATATGATTTCACCAAGATGTAATTATTGCACCCACTTTTATTAAAGATGTCATTTGAATCAATTCCAGATATTTTAGATCGGCTACAAATTGAAGTTTTATACAAGCAACAACCACTACAACGCTTACTTGACTGTTGGCAAGAAGTTGTGGGAAAAGTTATTGCGACTCACACTCAGCCTGTATCTATTGAAAGAGGTATTTTATGGGTGGCAACTTCTAGTGCTGTTTGGGCGCAGAACTTGACTTTTGAGCGTAAAAAGTTTCTGAAAAAGATAAA
Organism: Cyanobacteria bacterium J06633_8; assembly: GCA_039820645.1. Lineage (GTDB taxonomy): Bacteria > Cyanobacteriota > Cyanobacteriia > Cyanobacteriales > Nostocaceae > Rivularia. The sequence continues at coordinate 32,695 of JBCBPQ010000029.1, forward strand.
TCAAATATTACCAACTCATTTAGTAGATATACGCTTTTCAACCGCTCGTTGGCAGCCTACCAAAAAAAAATCTTTTCAGCAACCAAATATTTCATCTACAGAGCATCCTAGTTATTTAGGAAACAACTTGAATCAAATGCCACTACCTCAATGCCAACCCAAAAACCCCAATACTGCTTTTGCTCATTGGTCACAAAAAATAAAAACGCGATACTCCCATTTACCCCCTTGTCCCAACTGTGAATCTCCCACTCCTCAAGGTGAATTAGAACGCTGGGGTGTTTGTTCGATTTGTGCCGCTAGGTCTTTTTGAATGGGGAGCAGAAACTTTGGGCGATCGCAATTGATAATTATGTTTTGGTTTTTGTCTCCCAGAATTGTTATTTTACAGTAAATATTGAGTTTTAGGTGTTAGTCCTTGAAGCTGACTGTAGCTATGTTCCTATATCTAAAACAGGCTAATTGCTCGCGATCCCTGATTAGTTTATACATAAAAATCTAAGATAATTTGAAATATTTTTGTTTCTTTTTCGTTACACAATAATTGAAAAATATGACAAAAACATAAAGAGATTATAAAGCTAATTTCTCATTGGGATCGCGAAAACTTAGACGGAATCATAGCTTTATGGGTTTATACCGTATTTATGTCTAGGAGCAAAATAGTAAGAGTAAATCAGCCCAGGATACGGCGTAAAAAATGAAAAGCATCCAAATCTTCACCTCAGCTTGCCGAAATTGTCGTCACTTTGCCCCTGAAGGTCGGCGTGGAGGAGTCTGTCAGCAACTGGGAGCGCCAGTACGTGGAAGTTGGAAAGCCTGTTCTTTGGCTGCCCCTCCCTTTGCCCCTTCATGGGAAACCTTGGAAGATGCTTGGATTTTGCCGGATGCTTCCCCCTTACTAGCAGAGAGTTCTAAAAGTTTAACTTTGAGCAATATAGAAGCATCAATCGAAGAAGAATCCACCCCGGTAAAAGCAGAAGCCTTATTAACTTCAAATTAAGTTAAATGTATGTGTGAGGAGCATTGTTCTCCTATTTGCGGAAAAACTTGAAAGGTTAAGTTTCCAGACAAAAAATGCATAGCAACTTTTTATCTACAAACAATTGAGCAGTTCTATACGAGCTATGAATCGGTCAAGTTTATATAAATAAAATTTGTTTTAAAAAAATTTAGTGGTGAGTACTTACTTCACCCTTGGACTCATAAAAAATTGCACCCTCTACTTAAAGGGTGCAATTTTCATATTCATTGCGACTAAAAGACGACAAAAAGAAATTAACTCCTAACTCCTAACTCCTAACTGTTCACTGTTCACTGTTCACTGTCACGGCAGCCAAGGATATTGACGGAAATCTGGCTTACGCTTTTCTAAGAATGCTTGCTTTCCTTCACTACCTTCCTCGGTCATGTAATAAAGTAAAGTGGCATTGCCAGCAAGTTCTTGTAAACCAGCTTGCCCATCACAATCAGCATTAAACGCAGCTTTTAAACAACGAATTGCAATCGGACTTTTTTCTAAAATTTCTTGCGCCCATTGAATACCTTCAGCTTCTAATTGCTCTACGGGTACCACAGTATTTACTAAACCCATATCTAAAGCTTGTTGGGCACTGTACTGACGACACAAAAACCAGATTTCGCGAGCTTTTTTTTGTCCGACGATACGTGCTAAATAACTTGCACCAAAACCACCGTCAAAACTACCAACTTTTGGTCCTGTTTGTCCGAATACGGCATTGTCAGCGGCAATTGTCAAGTCACAAATTAAATGTAAAACGTGCCCCCCTCCAATTGCATAACCTGCAACCAAAGCAATTACAACTTTGGGCATAGAGCGAATTAGGCGCTGTAAATCCAACACATTTAAACGGGGAGTTCCGTCATCATCGATATACCCGGCTTTACCCCGCACGCTTTGGTCGCCACCGGAACAAAAGGCATATTTACCGTCAGTATGAGGTCCTGCTCCAGTAAATAAAACTACACCAATAGTAGAATCTTCGCGAGCATCGCAAAAAGCTTGATAAAGTTCAAAAACAGTTTTAGGACGAAAAGCATTGCGTTTGTGGGGACGGTTGATGGTGATTTTCGCAATGCCATCGGCTTTATCGTAAAGAATATCTTCGTAGGTTTTGGCGGTTTGCCAGTTGATTTGCATCGAGACCAATCGCTAAACTTTTTATTATAACGATATTACTACGGTAGAGGTTTGTCCCATTAGTTTTGATGAATCTGAAGTTGTAGCGAACTTCTGCAAAGTGCTTGAAAACGCACTGCAGGGAAATAAAAAGTCAAAAGTCAAAAGTCAAAAATCGAAATCATAAATTACTCAAGAATCATTGAATAATTGCATGGCGATTTTTGTGTCATAGCAATTTGCCATAACGAATTTTTCAGCAACTTCTAATATTTCGGAGTCAGTTGGCTCCCATTGCGCCCAAGGTAATCTTGTTTGCCCTGGTGATGTTTTTTTCTTTTTACCTTTATGATGCACAGAGCATAAAGTTTGAAGTTATATTTCTCAATAGCTTTTTTGATAGCGTAAATAAATACTTCACGACATTCGTGACGGGTTAAATTAAGCTCGCGATTATTACATCGAGTTGTGATGTGATAACAATATCCCTGTTTGAGTAAACGAGGTTGACGAGACATAAATTTAGGAGTTTAGTTTAGTGTTGCTAAAATTCTCATATAACCGGAGAAACCCATGACTTCCCAAAGCATTACTAAACCACCTTTAACTATTCCTCCTCTCGAAAACGGCGATAAACTTACCCGTGGTGAATTTGAGCGTCGTTATCATGCGATGCCAAATTTAAAAAAAGCTGAATTAATTGAAGGAATAGTTTACATGCTTTCCAAGGTGAGATTTAGAAGTCATGGTCAACCTCATGCTTGGATAATGACTTGGTTAGGAGTTTATAAAACAGCTACCCCTGGAGTTGAATTAGGAGATAATTCTACAGTACGTCTTGATGCTGACAACGAACCACAACCGGATGCTTTGTTAAGAATTGAAAATGGCGGGCAGTCGCGTATTAGTAAAGATGATTATGTTGAACGTGCCCCAGAATTAATTGTAGAAATTGCTGCTAGTACTGCTTCTTACGATTTGCATGAAAAACTCAAAGTCTACCGTCGTAATCAGGTGCAAGAATATTTAGTATGGCGAGTATACGACAATGCTTTTGATTGGTTTAAGTTGGAAGAAGGTAAGTATATTCAATTAGCAGATGACGCTCAGGGAATAATTCGTTCTCAAGTTTTTCCTGGTTTGTGGTTGGATAAATCAGCTTTGTTATCGGGAAATTTAGCTCAAGTTTTAGAAGTATTGCAGCAGGGATTAAATACGGTAGAGCATCAAAATTTTGTTAATAAGATATCTGATGGTTAGTGATTTAAAAATATTAATTACTAGAAACTTAATTGCTAGAAACCCGGTTTTTTTAAAAAACCGGGTTTCTAAATTTTAAAAAGCAAATCAATTAATGGTTCAACGAATATTGAATGGTGCGTTACGGCATTATCAACATAGTAACTTTTGAATAGTATTTTATTGTGCCGTAACACACCCTACAAAAAATATATTATTTCTAGTGTATTACGCTATCGCTAGATGTTTTTAATTGATTTCGGTTTGACAAATACGTTTCCCAAAACAATAATCAAACTAGAAAGAGTAACTATCGGTACAACTGGTAAAAAACCAAAAGTAAAACTTGCTGGAATTATATTTAAGGCAAAACCGATTAATGCTGCTTCCCCTACAAGAATAGAAACAATACAGCTAAGGGGATTAATATTTTTACCATACAAAGCAGCAATAACCGTAGGAAATAAAACAGCGAAACCAGTAAATGCTTGAGTCACAATCGCAGTAAATGTTGCTGGTGGATTATAAGCAATAATTAAACCAACAATTGCCAAAATCACAATCAATATCCTACCAACCAAAGTTTGTTCGCCTAGAGTTGCATTCGGACGAAAATAAGACATATATACGTCTCTTGTCAACATCGTACTTAATGCTAAAAGTTGCGAATCTAATGTTGACATCAAAGCTGCTAATGCTCCTACCATGACAAAAGAACTTATCCAAATGGGTGTATATTCTGCCAACATCATCGGTAAAACCTGGTCTGTAACTTTTCCTGTTAAATTAGGAAAGGGAATATGCCCCCAAACACCAATTAATACCGGACAAATGAACATTGTTGTGGTTACTAAAGGATATAAAATTGCAGAAACTTTTAAAGGAGTCGCTGTTTTAGGAATATAAAACCGCATGAACATTTGGGGAAACATCGGTAAACTGAGAATCCACAAAACCATATAGCTAAACCACTTGGATTTAGTGAAAAAGTTATCTACACCCTGTCGCGAAAAAAGTTCTGGTAATTGTTCGTAAGCAGTGCGGTTAGCCTCTGTAATTCCTCCCAAACCATTAGCAATAGTTAATAGGGCTAAAATCATTAATACAAACATTAAAATACCTTGCAAAACATCAGTTAATGCAACGCTTCGCATTCCACCCATAAACACATAAGCGACAACCACCAATGTCAAAAGTATTGCTCCGGCAAAGTAAGGAATTTGTCCATTAGTTAAATTTTCTAAAAGATATCCCCCACCAATAGGCTGCAAAGTCAAATAAGGCAATGTAAAAATTACCATTACCGTCAGAAATATCAGTTTAAGAGTTTGACTCCCCAAACGTTCAGCAATTAATTCCGAGGGAGTAATAAAACCTTTTTCTTTACCTAAAAGCCAAACTTTGTAACCAATTAAATAAAACGACACACCTACAAATGCCGTTCCAAATCCCATCATCGGATAATAGCTAATACCTACACGGTAACCAGCACCAGCAAATCCTAAAAAAGCAAAAGCACTAAAATTAGTAGCAATCAGCGTGAAAAATAAAACAATACTGCCAATTTTACGGCTAGCAAGGAAATATTCTTGAGGTGTATTATTTTGTCTTTTATAAGTAGCAATTCCTACACCTAAACTTAATAATAAATATGCAGCAATAAATAGATAGGTAATCATATTTTTTCGACTTGTGGCTATTTTATCTTTTGTCTAGTACTACTGTTGGCAAATAAAGTATCTTTTAAAATGCTTGAAAATTCTATAAGATAGGGTTTTTCGGTTGAGTGTAATACATTTAAAACCTCACCCTCATTCCCTCTCCTTATAAAGGAGAGGGATGTCCGATTCCATACTACTCGGTTAAGCAATTAAACTAGTTTTCAGATTTCCCAAAATCATTTTATAACGGGGTTTTATTCCCTCCAAACTAGGGTTGGGTTAGGGAGTATCTTTTCTTAAGCAAGCAGAATTGATGTGCGACTGTATTCCATCCAATGGCTAAATCCCTAGATAAAATTTTTGAATAGTATAATACCAGACTTCTGCCATGAATTAATAGTTTGATGATGTTTTCCAAAAGTTGAGAGCAAATATTAACATGCTTAAAGAAATCAGAAGTTGTAAGCCGATAAAATATATTACCCAAGGAGGAAGATAAAAAACGGAAAATGATATTTCTGGTTGCCAATACCAAAAATCAAGAGAAAGAAAAAATATGAGGCTAAACCAAAAAAACCAAAAATATGAACTCTTAAAAATATTCATCTTAGTTAATAATTGTCAACAAATCAGTGTAATCCGCGCAATCCATTTAATCCGTGTTCGCCATCTTTCCTAAATTCTCTTTACGCCATTTCGCATCAGCTTTACGATTGGTAGGTATTTCTAAGACTCGAATTCCTTTCGTTGGTAATGGATTCAATTTAATCATCAATTCTTCCCAAGAAATAATTAATTCATGTTCGACACCGTAAGTTTTACACAGTTGAGCAAAGTCTATATCCTGGGGAGTTGCAAACAACTCTTCAAAGGGTGGTTCAAATTCTGATATTGGCAGCATTTCAAAAATTCCACCGCCATTATTATTAATTAATACTATCGTTAAATGTCCGATAAATTTATTTCTTGTTAAAAAGCCGTTAGTATCGTGCAATAATGCCAAGTCACCCGTTAACATGACGCTGCTTTGTTGACGATGAGCAATTCCTAAAGCAGTTGACAAAGTGCCATCAATACCGTTTGCTCCGCGATTGAAAAATGGTTTAATTCCTAAATTATTCGGTTTCCAGAAAAATTCAACATCCCTTACCGGCATACTATTAGATATAAACAAAGGCGTTTCCGGTGGTAAAACTTGAGAAAGCAGCCAAGCAGCTTTACCTTCAAATAACTCTTGTTTTTGCGCCAAAGTTTTATCAATATTTTCTCTTACCTGATTTTCAGCACTCAACCACATTTGAAGATAGGAATTTGTGATTTTATTATCGCCTTGTCTGCTTTTCTCTTTGTCTCCCCATCCCAAATCTTCAATATTTACCCGTAAATGAACCACCCTTCCATGTAAAGCATCAATATTTTGATTCGAGGGTTCGATTATCCAACGTAAAGAATTATTATCGTTCAACCATTTACGCAATATTTTGCTAGTAGGCATTTCGCCGATTTGAATTACTACTTCTGGATGTAACTCAGTTGCTAAATTTTGACTTCTTAAAATTAAATCGTAGGTAGAAATTATATAGGGGTTGAGTGAAGCATGATTTCTCACTGGTGATAACCCCTCTGCCAAAACTGGAAATTTTAAATTTTCGGCAAGTTGCGCGATCGCACTACAATACTTAGATGGTTTTTGGGGTTGGGCAACTCCAGCAATGATAATTCCTCGTTTAGTTTCTAACCATTTTTGAGGAATTGAGAAAGAAGAATAAATTAATTTTTGTTGATATTGATTCGTAACTGCGGCAAAAAACTCTTCCGAGCTAAAGTTTGATTCCAATGATTCTAAATTTTCTTTATTGAAATCATTTTTATCTCTGATTGGTGGAAGAGGGTCGCGAAAAGGTATATTTAAATGTACTGGGCCAGAAACGGGATAAAGGGTTTGTTCAAATGCGTAGATTGTGGTTTGCCGCAAATAAGCCAACATTTCCGCCCTTAAGCTAGGTATTGCTAATTCTGCTTGCCAATTTGGATAATTAGCGAATAATTTCAACTGATCGATAGTTTGCCCCGAGTGGCAATTACGCAATTCCGCCGGTCTATCCGCAGTTAATAATAGTAAAGGTACGCGGCTATAATTTGCTTCCACAACTGCGGAATAAAAATTGACTCCTGCCGTACCGGAAGTGCAAACTACAGCAACCGGTAATCCAGTCGCTTTGGCTCTACCCAAAGCAAAAAAAGCAGCCGAACGTTCATCAAGAATCGGAATAACTTCTATATCTGGTTGAGAACGAGCAAAAGCAAGCGTCAAAGGAGTCGAACGAGAACCCGGACAAATTACAGCACAAGTCAAACCCAATCGTTTAAGCGTTTCAGTAAATATAGAAGCCCAAACTTCGTTAATATTTCTAAATCCAATCGGCATGAAAAATCAGGTTAAAGGTTAAAGGTTAGAGGTTAAACATTAAATATTTTTAACTTCTAACTCCTAATTCCTAACTTTAAGCTCCTAACTCTTAACTCATTATGAACTGCATCTATTTAACAGGAATTCGCACTTACAGTTAGACTGGCTATCTAAAAGAAGAACAAATCTGCTGGATAATGGTTTGAGGTGGATGTAAAGCTATGGTTGGATTTAAGTATATATGCTCAAACTCACCCTATTCAAGTGGTATTGAGTAAACCTGCTGCAATTCCTGATGTTGGCGGCAAAATTTTCATTGAACTTTTAAGTTTAAGTTGATGTGTGGATAGATAGGATAACAGAAAAATCAAAATAATTCATAAAAATTATTAATCAAAATTATTTTAGTTGAGATATCCTACCCGCGTCTTGTATACAACTGAAATAGGCAAGATGCTAATAGTTTTATTGATTGATTAATTAATTAGTTTTGAATGCCTACACCTAGATAAGCTCAAAAAATTTACTGCTTAATGACTAATTTTTTTATACCTTATTGCAGATTTTCAGATGAGGTACATATTGCATATTCTTAATATAGGGCTAGTAGATTTTGACCTGATGTAACTTTACGAAAATTAAAGCAATATTTATTTACGGTTCAAATCTACATATAGACTATTTATGAGAAGTAAAAACAAAAACTGATGGAATAAAAAAAACATAATTGTAGGTATTTCTTAAAAAAATGCTTGAAATCTGAGACGATACCCTACAATACCTTTTATAAGTAAAGTTTGCTGAAATTTTTATTGATTGCGATTTTCTTATGATGATTTGAATATACGATAGGTATGTATTCAATTTCAAGGCTTTCATTTGATAGCCAAATTTGATTGTCTGCGATAGTAAAGCCTTGTTGATAACATAATCTACTCGTATCCGTTCAATCTGATGAATGATATGTCTTAATAGTAATGTTTTTTTTAATCGGTTTAAGTAAAACCACAGTCATATCTATTTAATATAAAGAAGATTCTAACCAATCAGTATGGAGATACCTTTTATACAAAGGGCTGTTGAATATATTAATAATTGGCTATAATAACTTGGCACTCAATCTGTAAAACAATCAAATAAATGTACAACAGAGCGATAAGAGTTGTAGAAGGTCAATTGCAGAAAATCAAATAAACAAGATTGTGAGGTAAGAACAATGCTGCTTTTGATATTGATTATGATTAGAGTATTGAGATTTAGTTAGTTTTCAATTTCCCAAACAACTAAATTTTAGGCAGTAAGTGAATAGCGAATGAACAACCTAAAAATTTTTCTTGATGAAGATAAACCAGCCCAAACTTGTGACCTTAATGAAAATTTACAAAAGTTTTGGAGCCGCGTTCTGAAAGTTAATGGTGCAATTGAAAAGTTAATTGCAAAGGTTGTAAAAATATTCAAAGTTTAACTTTGATTGATATTTTGTTGATGAAAAACCGCAATGGATGAATAACAGTGATTTTTCAAAGATATCATTTAGATTCTGTACTGAATTTGACAATAATTTGGGAAATTACGAAAAAAATTAATAAATTTTTTATCTACTTTTATAAACCTTTTATAACAAGAGACTCGCATATGTCTAGCAAAACGGCTATCTTGAACAATCAATTAAGTAGAGGATTTCAACCACAAAGACAAAACTTCAACGTAGTAATTAATAGTATGGGGTGTGGGGTCATTGTCACAGATGTTGATAGTTGTATAAAAAGTATTAATCCTGTGGCAGAAGAACTTACTGGCTGCTCCAAAAAAGAAGCTATTGGTAAAAACTTGTTAGAAGTTTTCCGGCTCAGAGATGCCGATACAGGAGAAGAAATCGATAATTTAGCTGCAGATGCAATGAACAAGGGTGAAATTTTGCATTTGCCGGAAAACTGTAAGTTAGTAGCTAAAAATGGTAGCGAAATATCAATTGGCGATACTGTCTCACCCGTGTGGGGTGAACATAAGGAAATCTTAGGTGCCGTGTTGGTATTTCAGGATATCAGTAAACGAAAAAAGAGAGAAGCGGAACTTATACACAATGCTTTTCATGATTCAATAACGGGTTTACCTAATAGAAGTTTGTTTATTGATAGACTTACACAGGCTTTTGAACGTAGTAAACGTAGAAAGAATTATAGCTTTGCTGTTTTGTTCGTGGATTTAGATGGTTTCAAGAACATTAACGATAAATTTGGTCATGGAATGGGAGATAAATTGCTGATAGATATAAGCAAACTTTTGGAGCACTGCTTGCGCCGTGGAGATACTGTAGCCAGATTAGGCGGTGATGAATTTGCCATTCTCTTAGAGGATATTGAAGATACTACCAATGCGATTAGTGTTGCTAAACGCATTCAAGAGAAGTTGGAAACGCCTTTTGATATTAATAAGAGTAAGATTTTGGTCGCAGCCAGTATTGGTATTGCTTTGAACAACAAAACACACCAAGAACCCTTAAATTTGTTAGATGATGCAGACAAGGCAATGTACCAAGCTAAAAAACAAGGGAAGGCTGGATATAGAGTGTTTGAGGCAGAATTGTAATCGAAATAAAAGGTCAAAGGTATTTGTTCAAGAGACTTTTGACCGCTAACAACACAGTACTTAAGTAAAAGTATAAAAAAATACAATTTTATACATAATACAAAACTGGATGCACCTACTTAATATACATAGGAATTACGCACTAATAATCTAAAATATATTGTTCCAGACATTTCCGATCCTCCTAACCCCCTTTTTAAGGGGGGCTTGCGTAATTTCTAATATAGATGAATTAGGGGCTTAAAAATATAAATCTTAAGCTTTTCAGTTGTTTTTAATAATACTTTAGCAATTATGAACGAAGGAGCTATAATATCCATACTTAAAATTATCTATAAAATTTAAAAACATTAATAAATACAAAGAAATATTAAACAATATATTCACATCACGAAAATAGTTGATGACAAAAAAGTGGTGGGGATATACAAGGGTGAGTTTTGCGTAACGTACTGTTATTTAACTAACTATTTGACTAATAATCAATGTTGGATTTACAAGCGATAGACAAATTCAGAAAAGTATTGCAAAAACTTAGATTTAGAGTTTTGGCAATATTTATTATTTTTGTGTTTGGGATGGTGATTTTATCAGTAAAGCCAGCCCAAACACAAGAGCCGGTAACGTTAAATTTACTGATGACAGCCCCCGATGCCGAGCCTTGGAAGAAGGGGATAGTTAAGGATTTTGAAGTAAAAAATCCCGGTATTCGTATCAATATTATTGAAGGTCCGAATGCTACAGATTTATTAGAAAATATGTATACTTCTGCCTTTATATTGGGGGATTCTCCTTATGACTTAATTAATATGGATGTCATTTGGACACCAAAATTTGCTGCTGCTGGTTGGTTATTAGACTTGACAGATAAAATTACAAAAGAAGAATTAGCTGCATTTTCACAAAAAGATGTAGAAGGGCGACGTTACAAAGGTAAACTATATGCCGTTCCCATGCGTAGCGATGTGGGAATGCTTTATTACCGAAAAGATTTACTCAAAGAAGCTGGATTTAATCCTCCAGAAAGCTTCGATGATTTAGTTAAAATATCTCAAACTTTACAAGCAAAAACCAACGTCGATTGGGGTTATGTTTGGCAGGGAAAGCAATACGAAGGATTAGCGGCGATGTTTGTGGAAATCCTTGAAGGTTTTGGCGGTTATTGGGTTAACCCCGATACCTTAGAAGTAGGTTTAGATAAACCACAAACAATAGAAGCAATTGAATTTTTGAAAAATACCATTAAACCAACAGAAATTTCTCCTACGGGAGTAACTACATATCAAGAAGAAGAAACAAGACAAATATTTCAAAATGGGGAGTCAGTTTTTTTAAGAAATTGGCCTTATGTTTGGCCTCTTGCAAACAAAGAATCTTCACCTGTTGCCGGTAAAATTGCTATCAAACCGATGGTACATAACAAGAATGGAAGCAGCGGAGCTTGTTTGGGAGGTTGGGCTTTAGGAATATCAAAATCTAGCAAACATCCCGAAGAAGCTTGGAAAGCAATCAAGTATTTTACTTCCGAAGCAGCACAGCGAAAATTTATCTTAGAAGCCGGTTTTGTACCCAGTCGTCGTTCGTTGTTTACAGATCCACGAATTGTAGCAAAATATCCACATTATCCTGAATTATTGAAAGTAGTAGATAAAGCGGTATTGCGTCCACCCATTGCTCAATACGCTCAAGCATCCGACATTTTGCAATGCTATCTTTCAGCTGCATTGACAAATAGAATCACTCCCCAAGCAGCGATGAAAAATGCTGCATCCGAGACTCGCGTGTTGTTAAAAAGATAGGTAATGAGTAATGAGTAATGAGTAATGAGTAATGAGTAAAAGAATTAATAATTTATAACTGATAACTGTTCACTGTTCACTGTTCACTGTTCACTGTTCACTGTTCACTGATAACTGATTTTATGGAAACAATTCGGAGTAGAGAACAAAAAACGGCTTTAATTTTATTAACACCAGCAATGCTGTTGCTGTTGTTGGTTTTTGGCTATCCAATCGCTCGTGCTTTTTGGTTGAGTTTGTTTACGGAAAATTTGGGAACGCAATTGCAACCTGTTTTCTCGGGTTTAGACAATTATGTCAGGATGGCAGGAGATGGGCGGTTTTGGCAAAGTTTTCTAGTAACCACTATATTTACTACCGCGTCGGTAATTTCCGAATTGATATTAGGTTTAATAATCGCTTTGGTATTAAATCAGCAGTTTTTTGGACGTGGTTTAGTAAGAACAACCGCGATTTTGCCTTGGGCTTTACCTACTGCTTTAATTGGTTTGGCTTGGGCTTGGATTTTTAACGATCAATACGGTGTAGCAAACGATATCTTACTGCGATTAGGCTTTATTGAAAACGGGATTACCTGGTTAGGAGATCCAACTTTAGCAATGGTTGCAGTTATTTTTGCTGATGTTTGGAAAACGACACCTTTTATCAGTATTTTGCTGTTAGCTGGTTTGCAGTCAATATCTAGCGATTTGTATGAAGCGCATTCGATTGATGGAGCAACCCCCTGGCAAAGTTTCCGGCAAATAACTCTGCCACTTTTGATACCACAAATCTTGATAGCCGTTTTATTTCGGTTTGCTCAAGCATTCGGAATTTTTGATTTAATTTCAGTAATGACAGGTGGTGGTCCCGGAGGCGCTACAGAAGTGGTATCGCTTTATATCTATTCCACCATCATGCGTTATTTAGACTTTGGTTACGGTGCAGCTTTGGTTGTAGTAACTTTTATGTTGTTAATTTTCGTCGTTTTGATTGCAAATTTACTACTTCGTGTATCTCGCTCGACTACTTAAAAGTAAGTATTGGGCATTGGGCATTGGGCATTGGGCATTGGGCATTGGGCATTGGGCATTGGTAAATTATTCAGGAATGGCGACAATCCCAACTAAAAAATAGGCATTTCAAACTCTGAGATCCCCCCAACCCCCCTTAAAAAGTGGGGCTTTACGTAAGTACTATTATTTACTAATAACTAACAACCAACAACTCACAACTAACAACCAACAACTATCAACTAACAACCAACAACTATCAACTATCAACTCACAACTATCAACTATCAACTCACAACTATCAACTATCAACTCACAACTATCAACTATCAACTCACAACTATCAACTATCAACTCACAACTATCAACTAACAACTATCAACTAACAACTATCAACTAATATGAAAAAAAACTCCGTAAAAAAAATATTGCTGTGGCTGGCAATTATGTTTGTGATTGTATTTAGTTTGGCTCCGGCTTTGTGGCAGTTATTAACTTCATTTAAGTTGAATGAAGATATTTCCAAACTTCCTACGATTTACTTTCCAACTCGTTTTACTTTTAATCATTACACGGAATTATTTGTCCGTCGTCCTTTTTGGCGTTACATATTAAATAGTGCCTTTGTTTCAATTCTTTCTACAGCTTTTGCTTTGGGTATAGGTGCCCCGGCTGCTTATGCTTTGGCTCGTTTGCGTCCCAAGGGTCAAAAGATTATTCTTGCGAGTATTTTAGTGGTGACGCTGTTTCCCGGAATTCTACTATTTTTCGGATTATTAGAAATTGTGCAATTTTTGCGTTTAGGTAATAATTATTTAGCACTAATAATTCCCTATACGGCAATAAATTTACCCCTAACAATTTTGGTTTTACGCAGTTTTTTCGAGCAATTACCCAAAGATTTAGAAGATTCTGCCAGAGTTGATGGCTACAACACTTGGCAAACGTTAACGCAAATTATTTTACCAATGACTCTTCCAGCTTTGGTAACAACGGGAATTCTCACGTTTATTTTTGCATGGAATGAATTTATATTCGCACTCACATTTATTACTCGGGAAGATATGAAAACAATTCCCGTTGCAGCAGCCCAATTAAATGGTGCATCAACTTTTGAAATACCCTATGGCCCCATTGCTGCCGCTACAGTTTTAGGAACATTACCCTTAGTATTATTAGTTCTATTTTTTCAACGCAAAATTGTTCAAGGGCTTACCGCAGGAGCAGTTAAAGGATGAGTTAGTTGTTAGTTGTTAGTGGTTAGTGGTTAGTTGTTAGTGGTTAGTGGTTAGTGGT